>DASYPF010000152.1:0-32536 GCA_036006905.1 Acidobacteriota bacterium | reverse complement strand
GGTCATCGGTCATCGGTCATCGGTCATCGGTCATCGGTCATTGGTCATCAGTCATCAGTCATCAGTCATCAGTCATCAGTCATCAGTCATCAGTCATCAGTCATCAGTCATCAGTCATCAGTCATCAGTCATCAGTCATCAGTCATGTTTACGACGACAGAAGCTTTGAGGTTTCATCTGTTTCGAGAACGCCTACAAGGGTCAACAAGTCAGCAAGTCACGGGTCAGCAAGTGATAAGGTCAGGAAGTCACAGGTCACAGGTCAGGAAGTCACAGGTCATAGGTCACGGGTTACAGGTCAACAAGCTAGAAGGTCACAGGTTACAGGTTGGTTAGCAGGTAGCAGGCCTGATGGCTGCTGACCTGTGACCTGTTGACCTGTGACCTTGGACTTCCTGACCCGTGACCTGTGACCTTGGACTTCCTGACCCGCGACCTGTGACCTTTGACTTCCTGACCCGTGACCTGTGACTTACTGATCCGTGACTTGCCGACCTGATGAGTGACCGCTGGCCGAAAGAGTTATATATTCTTCCGCGTGCAGAAATTCGACTTTGTCATCATCGGCAGTGGCGTTGCAGGCCTGCGCGCCGCCATCGACTTGAGCAAGCGCGGCTCAGTTGCAATCATTACTAAATCAAAGCCCGACGAGTCGAACACCGAGTATGCGCAGGGTGGCGTGGCCGTGGCGATGAGCGATGAGGATGACATCTGGCTCCATTTTGACGACACCATCCAGGCAGGCGACGGGCTGTGTGAGCCGGAAGCGGTGCATGTGCTGGTCGAAGAGGGTCCAGAGCGCATTCAGGAACTGATCGACTGGGGAACCAATTTTGATAGGGATGGGTCCCAGCTTTCGTTTACTCAAGAAGCGGCTCATAGCCGGCACCGGGTTCTGCATGCGCGCGGCGACTCGACCGGAAAGGAAATCATCCGTTCCCTGCTGCAGACATTGAAGAGCGCTGGAAACCTTACCCTGATGGACCACACTTTCGCGCTGGATTTGATCATACGGCAGAACGAATGTCGCGGCGTAAGGTTCGTTTCTGAGCGCACCAGAAGCATCGATGAAGTGGAAAGTCGCGCCGTTTTGATCTGCACGGGCGGTGCTGGACAGATCTTCCGCGACACAACCAATCCTGACATCGCGACCGGCGATGGCCCCGCGATGGGCTTCCGGGCAGGAGCTGAGCTCGTGGACCTGGAGTTTTTTCAGTTTCATCCCACTGCCCTGGCGCTGGCTGGCGCTCCACGGTTCCTTTTAACCGAAGCGCTCCGGGGAGAAGGCGGCGTGCTGCGCAACCAGGCCGGCGAACGATTCATGGAGCGCTATCACGTGCGAAAGGAACTGGCGCCTCGCGATGTCGTCAGCCGTGGAATTTTTGCAGAAATGCGCAAGACGGGACAGCCGGTTTACCTGGACATGACACACCTGGATTCGGAATTCCTCAAGACTCGGTTTCCGACGATCTACCACACCTGCCTGCGATATGGCCTTAACCTGGCGCGCGATCCAATTCCTGTGCAACCGGCAGCGCATTATATGATGGGGGGACTGCGGACGGATCTGAATGGCGCCTGCACGTTGAAGAACCTGTTTGCCGCTGGAGAGGCGGCGTGCACCGGCGTACATGGAGCCAATCGGCTGGCAAGCAATTCCCTGCTCGAGGGCCTGGTGTTCGGAGCCCGCGCCGCCGATGCCATGGGGCAAAGGAAGATCTTCGAAGGGCCCGTTACATTCCAAGAAGCTCGACTGGAGCTTCCGCCTTCGTCCATTCCGAGCCGAGATGACATTCGCGATATGATGACTGCTCGAGTGGGTATCGAACGAAACGCGACGGATCTGCAATTTACTGTTTCGCGGCTGGCTGCCCGTTTCGACGCTGCCGACCGCCTGAGTGCCGAGACCAACAACATGAGCACGTTGGCTTATTTGATCGCGTCGGCGGCGCTGGCGCGCCAGGAAAGCCGCGGTGCGCACTTTCGCACGGACTTTCCCGCGAGAGACGATGTGCGCTGGAGAAAAAGAATCATTTTGAAGTCGAAAGATTGTAAATATATCGAGGTGGCGACGTTGCCGGTAAAGGAGAGACTATGAGCCAGGTAACGCACCTGGAGTGCTCGCGCTGCTTAAAGCGGTATCCTCCGCGAACTGTGGTACACGTGTGCGAATGCGGCGCGCCGCTCCTGGTTCGATACAACTTGCGGAATGTGAAACGAAGCGTAACAAAGACGGAGCTGGGAGACCGTCCCTGGAACATGTGGCGCTACATCGAAACAATGCCAGTCGACTCACAGGCGGAAGTGGTCTCGCTGGGCGAAGGGGGCACGCCGCTGATTGCGCTCCGCGCTCTGGGGAAGGAACTTGGGCTTACCAAGCTCTTCTTAAAGGACGAAAGCTTCAATCCGACCGGCTCCTTCAAGGCGCGCGGACTTTCTGCCGCGGTAAGCATGGCGCGGGCGTTGGGCGTGACTAAGCTGTCGATTCCCAGTGCGGGGAATGCCGGGGGTGCGCTCGCAGCGTATGCAGCCCGCGCCGGATTGCAAGCTTTTATCTTTATGCCCAAAGACACTCCGGCGGCCAACATTGTGGAGGCGAAAGTCTATGGAGCTCATGTGGAGCTGGTTGATGGCTTGATTACCGATGCAGCCAAACGAATGAACCAGGCGCGTCAGGACGATTGGTACGACGTATCCACCTTGAAGGAACCTTACCGAATTGAGGGCAAGAAAACCATGGGATACGAGCTATCCGAACAGTTCGACTGGGGCGTTCCCGACGTGATCGCTTATCCCACCGGTGGCGGCACTGGACTTATCGGGATGTGGAAAGCATTCCACGAAATGCAAGAGCTGGGATGGATCGGGTCGAAGCGTCCGCGCATGGTCTCGGTGCAAGCGGCTGGCTGCGCTCCCATCGTTAAAGCGTTTCGGGAAGGTAAAGACGAGGCAGATCCGTGGCAGAACGCGCACACAATTGCCAGCGGCCTACGCGTGCCCAGAGCCATCGGCGACTTCATCATGCTCAAGATTCTGCGCGAAAGTGAGGGCACAGCCGTTGCCGTTGAAGACTCCGACATCCGCCGCGAGATATTCGAAATGGGCAAAGTAGAGGGTGTGTTTCTTTGCCCTGAGAGCGCCGCGGCGATCGCAGGTTTGAGAAGGTTGAGCCGGGAAGGTTGGTTGAAGCCGGACCAATCGATTGTAATCTTCAACACCGGGTCGGGATTGAAGTATCAGGAAGTGGTACTCAATGTCGAATGACGAATGACGAGTTGCGCATGACGGCCGCAAATAAACGCGAATGAACGCACAATGTTCACCGCAGAGGCGCAGAGAACCGCAGAGATGACGCAGAGAAGGGCTGAAGTTTAAAGTATGCTTCAGCCCTATTCTCTGTGCTATCTCTGCGCTCTCTGCGCCTCTGCGGTGAACATTTGTGCGTTCGTTAGCGTCCATTTGCGGATAGCTAAAACCGCACCACCGTGTCCGGTCCGCCTTCGACGTGGACAGTGTCGATGAACCGTATATGCCTGGTCTCGGCGGTCATGACCAAAGAATGAGTCCTTTTGCCCGTGCCGAAAAAACGGACCCCTCGAAGCAGCGCCCCATCCGTCACCCCTGTAGCCGCGAAAATGATCTTCTTGCCCGGCGCCAGGTCATTTGTGTCGAAAACTTTGTTGTGATCATTAATCCCCATCTCGTGCAGGCGGCTGATCACCTTCTCCTGTGGGGGCACCTTGTTTTTGTCCACGCTTAAACGTTCCGGGTCAAAGCAGAGACGGGCCTGAATCTCTCCGTTCAAACATCGCATTGCCGCCGCCGTAAGGACGCCTTCAGGGGCGCCCCCTATGCCCATCAACGCATGGATGTTCGTTCCTCCGACCGCAGCCGAGATACCCGCCGACAGGTCGCCATCGCCGATCAAGCGGATACGCGCCCCCGCTCCCCGCACGTCCTGAATCAGCTTTTTGTGGCGTGAACGATCCAGCACGACCACCGTCAGATCCTTTACTTCACGCCCCAATCGCCGTGCGATGTTCTTCAAGTTGTCCTTGACAGGCGCATCAAGGTCGATGGCGCCGCGCGACGAGGGCCCGACTACAATTTTGTCCATGTAGATATCCGGAGCGTTCAAAAGACCGCCGCGTTCGGACGCCGCCAGCACCGAGATTGCATTGTTGGCGCCGAGCGCGCACAGATTGGTGCCCTCCAGTGGATCCACCGCGATGTCTACTGGGGGACAATCGCGGCCCGTGTCGCAGCCGCCACGCGCGCCGGCACCCACCTCTTCGCCGATGTACAACATGGGCGCCTGATCGCGTTCGCCTTCCCCGATCACGATCCGACCGCGCATCAGGATGGTGTCCATCACCTCTCTCATCGCTTCGACAGCGAGACGGTCGGAGTATTGGCGATCTCCCTGTCCCATAGTCTGAGCCGCCGCAATCGCCGCCGCCTCGCAGACACGCAAAAAATCGAGGGAGAGCTGCTCCATTCTTTGATCGTTTTCCATTTCTATTTCCCCATTGATTCTGAGATTTGCTTGTCAGCTAAAACCGGCCACGTCCACGAGCATACGGCTGCCGGCTTGGTGACGGCACCCACAGAGCCGCGACCGGAAGGGAGCGGCGCGCCAGAGTGAGTCATCGCAATCACGTTCGGCAAAATCGGACCGCCCGCATCATTGTTGCAGCAACTCTGCGCTGGTGTAGTGGCAAAGTGTTACATCGGCGCGCCGCTCCCTCCCGGTCGCGGCTCTGTGGGTGCCCACTTCAACGCTGCCACACTGCCCCGAATTTCGTGCGAGTATTTTTCATCTCCGTGGTAAAAACTGGTTGAAAAAACCAAATTTCACAATCTGGCAACTCAGCCACGTCGACGCTGACAAAAAAAGTGCAGTACCCTATGGGCGGGACGCTCCAGTATCAAAGGTCACCGTCTATGCTCCCGTATCCGTGGGCGTGGTCGTTGACGTGCACGTGCTCGTGGACGTGATCGGTTTTCTATTCTTGGTTGCGGCTCCGCCGGGGTGTGCCTCCGGTGAAGATCTGTGAATCAATCTGGACGATCAAACCCACAGCACCGGACGTAACTCCCCAGGGAGATCGCCGTCCGAATAGGTGACCTTCTCCAGAAACAAGCCGGAGGCAGGCGCGGTCCAGGCAGCGGCCGAACTCTGCTGCTTTGTTAACATCCGCTCAAAAACTTCCGGATTCAAGTTGCCGCGCCCGATCTCCACCAGCGAACCGATCAGACGGCGCACCATTTTCCACAGGAAGTGAGAAGCCCCGATCCGGATCAGAATTAGCTCTCCAGCCACACTGAGCGAGCACTCGTACACTTCAACGACAGTAGATTTCTTCTCACCTCGTTTCTCTCCGAAGGCCGCAAAGTCGTGCCGGCCCAAAAGCAGTTTCACCGCTTCTTGGATCGCTGCTACGTCGAGAGGCTCCTTGACCCACCAGGCAAATCTTTTGGAAAAGGCCGTCTTTCGGCTGGCCACCTGATAGAGGTAATAGCGGCAAACAGCGTCATGGCGGGCGTGAAAGCCGGCATCTGCCTCTTCGACCTCAAGCACAGCAATGTCTGAGGGAAGCGTCTTATTGAGTTGATCACGCAGCAGCTTCAAGTCTCGTGTTTCGGGTTTAAGATTTCGAGTTGCTGGAGTTCTGCTGGTGCGGGCCACAACACGAAACTGGGAACCCAAAACTCGAAACTTTAGGTGCGCGACCTGGGCAAGCGCATGAACCCCAGCGTCGGTTCGGCCCGCGCCTCCTACCTCGACTGCTGTATTCAGAACGTCGCGGGCACTGGCGGTCAACGCATCTTGGACGGTGCGGCTGTTCTTTTGACTTTGCCAGCCGTGATAGCGCGTTCCGTCGTACTCCAAAGTTAATTTGAGACACCGAATCATTGGATCCAGTTTCTGCGCAGACGCGGCCATGTCGCAGACGCCCCCGTCGCCTCTGCGTAGCATGGCAATTTCTTGATTTTCTAGCAAGATTTATGGCAGCTAAAACGACTGCGTCGACGATCACGAGCACGCGCAGGTCAACGAAAACGCCCAACGTAGAGAGAGCAGATGAAGAATACTCGCACGCCATTCGGGTCAGTGTGCGGCAGCGCTGAAATCGGCGCCCACAGAGCCGCGACCGGAAGGGAGCGGCGCGCCGATGTGACACTTTGCGACTACGCCAGCGGCCTTTGGTTGCGGCTTCGCTACGCTGCGCATCCATGGTAGCTGACTGCCGCGCGCCATTTCGCTATACTTGATGTTTCGCTCTTTGGATATGTGCTGCTAGTGTCCTGAATCAAGAGACCAGAGTTAAGGAAACTTTAATGGAGAAAATGCACGGCACTACCATCATCATGGTCCGCAAAGACGGAGCCGTGGCGCTGGCTGGGGACGGTCAGGTGACCATGGGCAATACTGTCGTCAAGCACAGCGCCAAGAAACTGCGCCGACTCTACGGGGGTAAGATACTCGCCGGTTTTGCCGGATCCACGGCAGATGCGTTCGCTCTCTTTTCCAGGTTTGAAAATAAATTGGAGCAATTTAAGGGGAATTTGTCACGCGCCGCTGTGGAGCTGGCCAAGGAGTGGCGCATGGATCGGGCGCTGCGGCACCTGGAAGCGCTGCTGGTGGTAGCCGATGAAAAAAATTCCTTCCTGATTTCAGGTACGGGTGATTTGATCGAAGCCGATGATGGAATCATTGCTGTCGGATCGGGAGGCCCTTTTGCCCTGTCGGCCGCGCGCGCATTGACCCGGCATACTTCTTTGAGCGCGCGCCAGATTGCCGAAGAAGCATTGCGCTTGTCAGGCGAGATTTGCATTTACACCAACAATCAGATCCAGGTCGAGGAACTGATCGTTGGCGAGAAAGGAAAAGAACCCAATCAGTGAAACCATGAGTCCTTACAATTCGAATTTAGAAGGCAAAGTTAACGAAATGAGTATTGCTGCTTCCAATGAAACTGAAGAACCCCAGATCAATCTGGATGAGTTGACGCCTCGGCAGATCGTAGCCGAGCTGGACAAATACGTCGTTGGCCAAAAAGAGGCCAAGCGTGCCGTGGCCATCGCGCTGCGCAATCGCATGCGGCGCCAGAAGCTGGATGAAGAGATGGCTGAAGAAGTGGCGCCTAAGAATATCATCATGATCGGCTCGACCGGCGTCGGGAAGACCGAAATCGCCCGCAGGCTGGCTAAGCTGGCTAATTCGCCGTTTTTGAAAGTAGAGGCAAGCAAGTTTACCGAGGTCGGATATGTGGGTCGCGACGTGGAATCCATGATTCGCGACCTCACAGAAATCTCTGTAGAGATGGTTCGGACGGAAAAAACTTTCGAGGTCCAGGAAAAGGCCGAGAGCGCTGCTGAAGAGCGAGTCCTTGACCTGTTGCTTCCTCCCATTCAGCCAATTACGGCAGGTGAAGGCATTGGGCTCGCCTCAGATGAAGCGAGGGAGCGCGCCCAGCGTACGCGTGAAAAACTCCGCCAGCAGTTGCGCGAGGGAAAGTTGGACGAGCGAATGGTGGAGATCGAAGTGCGCGACCGCTCGTTTCCATCTTTTGAAATTATCACCAACACGGGCGTTGAGGAGATGGACATCAACGTTAAGGACATGCTGCCAGGGCTCTTCGGCGGCAAGACCAAAAAGCGCAAGATGAAAGTCTCCGAGGCGATCGAGTATTTGATCCAGGAAGAGGAATCCAAGCTAATCGACATGGACCAAGTGGCACGCGAGGCAGTGGAACGGGTCGAAGACTCAGGCATTATTTTTTTGGACGAAATCGACAAGATTGCGGGACGCGAGACGGGCCATGGTCCGGACGTAAGCCGTGAAGGGGTGCAGCGGGATATTCTTCCCATTGTGGAAGGCACGACGGTCAACACCAAGTACGGAATGATTCGAACCGATCACATACTCTTTATCGCAGCCGGCGCCTTTCATGTAAGCAAGCCTTCTGATTTGATACCGGAGATACAGGGTCGCTTCCCTATTCGAGTGGAGTTGAAGAGCCTGACCGAAAAAGATTTCATTCGCATTTTGAAAGAGCCAAAGAGCGCCCTGGTGAAGCAATACATCGCATTGATGGAGACGGAAGGAGTACAGCTGGAATTTACCGACGACGCCGTCAGAGAACTTGCTCACTATGCGGCTCGCGTCAACGAGGCCAACGAGGACATCGGCGCGCGCCGTCTCCACACGATCATGGAAGCGCTGCTCGATGAGATTTCCTTTGAGGGTCCGGAACTAAAAGAGAAGCACCAGGTTATCGACGCAGTTTACGTACACAAGATGCTGGCCGAAATCGTCAAAAACCAGGATCTTTCCAAGTATATTCTCTAAAAGTCATCGGTCATCAGTCATCGGTCATCGGTCAACAGTCATTCGGTACCCGGCATCGGTCAGCGATCATCAATCACACGTCGGCGCGTCAACAGGTCAGCCAGCCAGATACTACCGACTTATGACTTCTAGCCAAGCTAGACCTGATGCCTGTGGACCTGAAAATTTGTAGGTGTGTCACTGATGGGTCATTGACCGATGACCGATGACCGATGACCGATGACCGATGACCGATAACCGATGACCGATAACCGATGACCGATAACCGATGACCGATGACCGATGACCGATGACCGATAACCGATGACTGATGACCGATGACCGATGACTGATGACTGATGACCGATGACTGATGACTGATGACTTGCGACCTGCGACCGTTACTCCTGATTTGCGCGATCACAGTTTTGTCTTGCGCCAAAATTGCCGATCCTCAGCCTCCCTACTTGATCCCGCCGTCCACCATCGGCGATTTGCGCCTGGAACAGCAAGAAAACCACATCCTTTTGGATTTCTCACTTCCCGCAACCTATGCTGATGGTAAGCCACTGCAATTGGGAACGGTTGCCATTTACCGCCTGGCTCTTCCTCGATCCGACCAGCCGCCTCCGGCCGCCTCCGGTCGGCTCGAACAGGGCGGTCAAATCATCGCCAAATTGTGGCCTGACGATCTGAAGAAGATTTTGAAAGACAACCGTTATCGGTATGAAGATGTCGTGGCGTTTCAGGACCCAATGCTCCTTTTCCAACGCAGTTTCTTCTATGCTGTGCGGTTCTACAGCCCGCGTAAGGTTGCTTCACAATTGTCAAATATCGTTTTTATCTCTCCCATTGCACCGGCCTTGGCTCCGGCACTGCGACCTCCCGAGGTCACCGAGCAGGCGGTGATCCTGCGTTGGGCAGCCCCGCAGCGGAACCTGGATGGCTCGGTGCCGCCGCGCGTCATCGGCTACCGCGTATTCCGAGGAAGCACCCAAACGACCCTGGAAAAGATCAGCGACATCGAGGGAGACGTGCGCCAGTACCGGGATGCTGCGGCAGTTCCTGATCAGACCTACTTTTACGCTGTCCAGACCCGCTCCGCGCAAGCCCCGCCCGCCTTTGGACCCATGTCCGCCACAGTTTCGGTGACCACCACAGATGTATTTCCCCCGTCGACCCCAAAAGGCCTGGGGGCCGTCGTTTCTGGCGGACGAATCGAATTGGCGTGGGAACCTAACTCCGAAATGGACTTACAGGGGTACAATGTCTATAGAGGCGCAAGCGAAAGCGCCTTTCAGAAAATAACCGGAATGCTGGTGGTAGTAAACAGTTTCCCGGATGTGCCACCGGCCAAAGGCACTTATTACTACCGCGTGACCGCCGTTGATCTTAAGGGAAACGAGAGCGCCCCTTCGGAAACTATGCGGGTAGATTTTCAGTAGATCCGACGGCCGAGAGTTTAAGTACAAGTGACGAAGTTCGAATGACGAATGAGAAGCAAGCAGCCCAGAAACAGATATGACTTCACAGGAGGCAATATGAAATTCTTTCTAGACACAGCAAACTTGAACGAGATTCGCGAAGCAAATTCCTGGGGAATTCTGGATGGGATCACTACCAACCCGTCACTGGTGGAGAAAGAAGGGAAGAATTTTTACAGACTGATCGAAGAGATCAGCAAGATGGTGGACGGACCGGTCAGCGCCGAAGTTACTGCGACCGACACCGAGGGAATGATCCATGAAGGCGAAGAGTTATCGAAGATACATTCCAATGTGACTGTCAAGATCCCTTTCATCAAGACTGGAATGGCTGCCATCAAGGCGCTGTCTGAAAAAGGAATCCCAGTGAACGTCACTCTGATCTTCTCTCCCGTTCAGGCATTGATGGCAGCCAAAGTCGGCGCGACTTATGTCAGCCCGTTTGTAGGGCGACTGGATGACATTGCCCATGAGGGAATGGAATTAGTCGGTCAGATCATTGATATTTTCGCCAATTATGATTTCGGTACTCAAGTGCTGGTCGCTTCCTGCCGCAGTCCTCTGCATATTGTGGAAGCGGCCCGCCTGGGTGCCGGAGTGGCGACCCTGCCCTTTAAGGTCATGGAGCAGATGATTCACCACCCGCTCACCGACGCCGGTCTGAAAAAGTTTCTGGCCGATTGGGAGAAGCTGCCGAAAGAATTACGCGAGTTGCCGACCGTCAAGGTGTAGGATTCGCTACACACCGATTGTGGATTGTTTCAATTGCGGATTGTCTCAATTGCGGATTTCGGATTGCGGATTGGCTCCATTGCGGATTGCGGATTTCGAATTGCGGATTGACTCCATAGAGAGTTTCTTAGACAGTTTCGTTATAAGTGCACTACGAAGGCACAATGACACCAGGAAAGGTACGGTTTGTGACTTGGTGCCTTCGTGGTTACCAATCCGCAATCCGCAATCCGCAATGGATTCAATCCGAAATCCGGCAATCCGCAATCCGCAATCCGCAATTGAGACAATCCGCAATTGAGACAATCCGCAATCAAGACAATCCGCAATCGAACCATGGACCTGAAAAGCAAGCTCGAAGAGTTAGAGAAGCGCAATCGCGCTGCGGAACTGGGAGGCGGCGAGGCGCGTCTGCAGCGCCAGCATAGCGCCGGCAAGATGACGGCGCGCGAGCGAATCGACTTCCTGTTCGATGAAGGGAGCTTCAATGAAGTGGACAAGTTTGTCATCCACCGCTGCAGTGACTTCGGCATGGAGAATCAGAAGATCCCTGGCGACGGAGTCGTTACCGGATATGGAAAGATTGATGGCCGCCTGGTTTTTGCGTTTGCCCAGGACTTCACAGTCTTCGGTGGCAGCCTGAGCGAGACCTACGCCCAAAAAATCTGCAAGATTATGGATCTGGCCATCAAGATGGGCGGCCCTGTCGTCGGTCTCAATGATTCCGGGGGGGCGCGGATTCAAGAAGGAGTAATCAGCTTAGGCGGTTATGCGGATATTTTTCTGCGCAACACGCTTGCCTCGGGAGTGGTGCCGCAGATCTCGGCCATCATGGGGCCATGTGCGGGAGGAGCGGTCTACAGCCCCGCGATCACCGATTTCATCTTCATGGTGGAAAAGACCAGCTACATGTTTATCACTGGCCCGGATGTGATCAAGGCGGTCACGCATGAAAACGTCACCAAGGAGGAGCTGGGCGGAGCTTCGACGCACAACGAACTAAGCGGAGTTGCTCATTTTGCGGCGTCGGACGATCGCAGTTGTCTTGCCATGATCCGTGAACTTTTTTCCTATCTTCCCCTCAACAACATGGAGGATCCACCCTGTTACGAAAATTCCGACTCGGCGGAGCGCGAGAATCCCGAGTTGGACCAATTGATTCCTGTCGATCCCAATCTTCCCTACGACATGAAGCAACTGCTGAGGGCCGTAGTCGACGACCATCGATTCCTTGAGGTACAAGAAGCATACGCGCAAAACATGATTGTGGGTTTTGCGCGTTTGAACGGACGGTCCGTCGGTATTGTCGCCAATCAGCCGTCGGTGCTGGCGGGCACACTGGACATCGGGGCCTCGGTAAAGGCCGCCAGATTTGTCCGTTTCTGCGATGCATTCAACATTCCGCTAATAGTGTTTGAAGACGTGCCCGGATTTCTGCCCGGTGTGAATCAGGAATACGGAGGGATCATTAAGCACGGCGCCAAGCTGCTTTACGCTTTTGCAGAGGCCACCGTCCCTAAGATCACAGTCATTGCGCGCAAGGCGTACGGGGGAGCCTATTGTGTGATGGCCTCGAAGCATATTCGCACTGACATGAATTATGCCTATCCTACCGCCGAAATTGCTGTGATGGGACCGGAAGGCGCCGTCAATATCCTGTATCGCTCCGAACTGGAGCGCGCTTCGAATCCGGAAGATTTCCGCCGGCAGAAAATCGAAGAGTTCCGCGACAAATTTGCGTCACCTTACATTGCCAGCGAGCGCGGCTACATCGATGAGGTGATCCATCCACGTCAAACACGCCTCAAATTAATTCGGGCCCTGGAAATGGCCGCCAACAAGCGCGACAAGAATCCGCCCCGCAAACACGGCAATATACCGCTGTAATCAATTGCGGATTGCGGATTTCGGATTGCGGATTGTTTCAATTTCGGATTGCAGATTGCGGATTGCGGATTTTGGGCGTCCGTTGTCAGTTGTCCGTTGCTGGAAAAAGCTTAGTTTCATTGCCGATTTTATGAAAATGAGTGGATGCAGTTGGGCAAGAGTGGAAGCAGGCCGAACTCATGCTGCCTTCACCAACAACGGACAACTCACCACGGATGCTGCAATCCGCAATCCGAAATCCACAATCCGAAATCAAAACAATCCGCAATCCGAAATCTGAAATCCGCAATTAGAATAAGTCCATGTTCAAGAAGATCCTGGTGGCCAATCGTGGAGAAATCGCAGTCCGCGTGCTGCGCGCTTGCCGCGAATTGGGAATCACCGGCGTGGCGGTGTATTCGGAGGCGGATCGGGCGGCGCTTCACGTGCGAAAGGCAGACGAGGCGTATCCCATTGGGCCGGCTCCGGCAGTGGAAAGTTATCTGCGCGGCGATCGGGTTCTGGAAGTAGCAAGGAAGTGCGGAGCCGAGGCAATTCATCCAGGCTACGGATTCTTGGCTGAAAATGCCGAATTTGCGGAACAGTGCCGTGCGTCCGGCGTTATTTTTATCGGGCCTCCGCCGGAGGCAATGCGAGTACTGGGAGACAAAATATCAGCGCTGCAAACGGCGCGCCGCGTCCGGGTAGCGACGCTGCCCGGCTCGGACGGTGCTGTGGGCGACTTGGTTACGGCCCGCAGGCTCGCTGCGCAAATCGGATATCCCGTGATGCTGAAAGCTTCGGCTGGCGGCGGCGGCAAAGGCCTTCGATTGATTCAATCGGAAACCGACTTGGAACAATCCTGGTCAATCACTCAAACGGAAGCGGTCGCCTCCTTCAAAGACCCGACGGTATTTCTGGAAAAGTGCCTTCATCATCCACGACACATCGAAATCCAGGTGCTGGCCGACCATTACGGCAATGTGCTGTATTTCCCCGAACGAGAATGTTCGCTGCAGCGCCGGCATCAGAAGATCGTGGAAGAATCTCCTTCCCCTGTCGTCGATGCGGCACTCCGCGAGAAAATGGGAGAAGCCGCCGCCCGAGTGGCTGCCGAGGCGGGATACCAAAACGCGGGTACGGTAGAGTTTTTGGTCGACATTAACCGTAATTTCTATTTCCTTGAAATGAATACCCGCCTGCAGGTGGAACATCCTGCCACGGAGATGGTAACCGGACAGGATCTGGTACATCTGCAGATTCGCGTAGCGGCGGGCGAAAAGTTGACGCACCGGCAGGACCAGATCCAATTGCATGGCCATGCCATCGAGTGCCGCATTTATGCCGAAGACCCGGAGAATAATTTTGCTCCATCGCCGGGCCGCATTGACGCGCTGGAAGAACCCGCCGGGCCCGGCGTACGCGTGGATACGGGCGTTTACCCGGGAGCCAATATTCCCATCTACTACGATCCAATCATCTCCAAACTGATTGTCTGGGACCGGACGCGACAGGAAGCGCTGGCGCGCTCGCTGCGTGCGCTGGCCGAATATCGCATTACCGGGATTCGGACCTCAATTCCTGTATTCCAAACTCTGTTGACTCACCGAGAAATAGTCGCGGGCAATTTGCATACGGGCCTGGTGGCTGAGATCCTGGCACGGCCGCGTGCCGCGCAAGAGGATCGGTGGGACGATGCGTTAATCGCCGCAGCACTGATGTACCGGCGTTCGGAAGGACGCCGGTTCGAGAAGCCGGCAAGCCGCTGGCGCTATGCCTTCTGGGAGAATGAGCAGTGAAGCTGGTTGCGCGACTTGCCAATGGCGATGCCCACATCGTTGAGTTTTCCGGCGGCCGAGGTGAAACTGAAATTCTACTGGACGGCCAGCCGGTGAGCCTGGAGTTTCAAAAGCTCAGCGGATCGCATTGTCTCATCAGCAGGAATGGAAGAATCGTGGATGCGGTGGTTCATCGGCAGGCGAACCAGTACACGGTGATCCTCTCCGGCAAAACCTATTTGATGGAATTATTGGACCAGAGGCTCCAGCTGGCAGCCGAAAGCGACACGCCGAAGGGAGTGCAATCAATCAAGGCGCAGATGCCTGGACGCGTGGTCAAGCTTTTGAAATCGATCGGAGACGCTTTGGAGAAAAATACAGCAGTTCTGCTCATTGAAGCGATGAAAATGCAAAACGAGATTCGTTCCCCATGTCGTGGGGTCCTGGCACAAATTGCAGTTAAAGAAGGCCAGCCCGTCAACACCGGGCAGTTGTTGTTTGAAGTGAAGTGAGGTCCTATTGCGGATTGGGGATTACGGATTGCGGATCTTAGAATGGCGGATTGTTGATTTCGGATTGCGGATTGAAAACCACTCGCCAATGTCGACGGGCAAATCATCTAGAGGGGAGATGGATGAAACGGCCAAGAAATCGAACTCGGTCAATCAGCATTCGGCAAACCGAAATCCGCAATCCAAAATCCGCAATCCGCAATCGGAACTATCCGCAATTCCAAAATCTGCAATCCGCAATTAACTTGCCGCAACTCCAATCCCCAGCTCCTCAATAAAGTTGTCCACCAGGGGCTCCAGTTCTCTCCCATAGAGCTGATGAACGTGTCTGTCCTCAATTACGATGCGCACGATGCTGGCAAGCGCCGCCCGCTCTCCCATTTGGGCGCCTTCCGAGCCCATACCCTGATCGGCGAGATCTACCAAGTTATCCAGTGCATGCCGGAACTCAGGCTTGCCCGCGAAATAGGTCAGAGGAAAATGCGGAGCTATTTTTTCCAATATGCCTGCAAAGCTGGGGAAGCGATCTTCATAACAGAGAAGTGTCAGGAAAAGGTCCCGTTGGCGTTCGGTGGCTGTCGGGCCTTTCAGGTAGTAGCGGTGAATGACAGCCGAAAGGCCGCCCGTCTGCAGGTACCGTTTTCGGCGCGCGTAGAGAAGCCCCACCACGCCCAACAGCACCAGGGAGCAGATTCCCACGGTTACAATCAGTGTGCCGGTAATCATGGCAGTGAAATGGATTGTGGATTTCTGAATGCGGATTGTCCCAATTGCGGATTGCGGAGTTTGTCCGTTGTCCGTAGTCAGTTGTAAGCAGTCGGTGACCCTGTGGCTATACCACGGACGACGGACAACTGACAACGGACGCTTTTGAAATCCGCAATCCGAAATCCGCAATCCGAAATCGGGAAAATCCGCAATCCACAATCCGAATCCGCAATTGTTATCAATTCTGCTGGCCGGCTGGTACGGGGGAGGGCGACGCCAGACGTAAAGCGAGAATTCCGTCAGAGACCGAACTGAGCAGCAACGTTGAATCGTCCGCTGGGTTTACCGACATGCTGGAGACGCTGGAGTTTATCTGTCGCGTTAGCACCGACCAACTCGCGCCTTTGTCACGAGAGGCGTAGATATTTCCTTCGATGGAATTCGCTGCATACAGCGTCCGTCCGTCGGTCGAGATTTTCAAAGCTCCGATGGCGATCGACGGGATGCCCTGGTTAACTTTAGTCCAGGCTTCTCCATCATCCGCGCTACGGTATAGCCCGTAACGCGTGCCTACCAGCATAACGTCGTCCTGGGGCATTTTTTCGAAAGCCTGAACTGGACTTCCTGTGGGGAGTCCCTGCGCGCTGAGCCTCCAGGTACTTCCGCCGTCGCGCGAAATAAACAACCCGCTGTCAGAACCGGCAAACAGCGAATCGCCATTTGATTCCGCTCGAATGAAATAAACTGGTCCCTTATATTCAGGCAATGTCAGCGGCGTCCACTTTCCAGTCGCAGCATCGCCTATGTAAGCGCCCTGCACCGTGGCCGCCAGGATTTTACTCTCGTCGGGAGTGAGGAATTCCAAACGGAAAACTTTCGAGTCAATCACTTTTGAACGAGTTGCTTTTAAAGGGGTGGCTTTCGATAAGGTTGCCTGAGGCGAGGCCGCCCTGGACTTTGGCGATCTCGATGTTCCGCCGCTTACCGGGCGCGTAGACGCGATGAGCTTAGTCCAGCTCTCTCCTCGATTGTGGCTCACGTAGACTCCGCCTTCTGTTCCCAGATAGACCGTCTTACTTCTGGCGGCTGGAAGGATCGAATAGATATCCAAATCTTCGTGCGTGATCCCACTGTTGCTCTGTTTCCAGTTCTTCCCCCCATCGTCGCTCAGGAAAAGTCCGCCGTAGGTGCCGTCGTAAAGCACCGCCGCATAAAGACGCTGGGGCTGCGCTGGGTCGGCGACTACCTGCGAGATTTGTCGATGAATGAATCCTTGGTTGGACGCAACAAAGGTCTTCCCGCCGTCGGTGCTCTTGAGTACTCCCGCATCTTCAGCCGCCAGATAGACCTCCTTACTGTCGAGCGGGTTGATGACAACTTCGTTGACTATCAGATCGGAAGTAGTAATCCTTCGCCAGCTAGCGCCGGCGTTCTCGGAAAGATACAACCCCAAGGTGGTTCCGGCAAAGACTCGATCGTGGTTGACCGGATCGACGACAACGGTATGAGTGCGGCGGGCATCCGTGGTCAAACCATTCTTCATCTTCACCCACTGCTTTCCGCCATTCACGGACTTGTATACCCCGCTGCAGGCGCTGACATAAACCGTGTCGAAATTGGCCGGGTGAATGGAGATACAGAACAGGTCGCTGTCATCGATCATGCCTTCCTTGACCCAAGTCCAGGTTTTTCCGCCATCCACTGTCTTTGCTCCCAGGTGCCAGGTCCCGGCATAAATGATGTCGGTGCTCCGCGGATCGATGGCGACAGATTCGACGTTCTTTAGTTCTCGTTCTCCGGTGGAAATCAGGTTCCAGTTTTTTCCTCCGTCCCTGGAAAAATAAACGCCGTCGAGCGCCCCCACCACCAATATATTGCTGTCGCTGGGCGCTACGGCCAGCGCTCGAATACTGACACCTCCAGGCGCGATGGGAATCCCCTGCCAGGTAGTGCCGTTATCATCAGAGCGAAAAAGGCTGCCGCTATTGGAACTCTTCAGGTCCCAGGTTCCGGCGTAAATGTGGTCGGGCACGAGGGGATCAAAAACCAGGTTGTCAACTACCGCCCCTCGCCCCAATCCGATCATGCGGCTCCAATGCCGTCCGGAATCTTCGGAACGATAAACCTGCCCGTCAGTGGTTCCAATGATCAGTACGTTGGGACTGCGGGGATTGAGCGCCATGGAGCGGACGTCACCGCCATATGGGCCCTTGAAATCGACTGTCTGGGCTGAAGAGAAAGAAACGAAGAAAAGCAGCAAAACAAAAAAAAGTCGGAAACGCATACGGCCCCGGAAAACCTCCTGCTACTCAGAGTATGAGAACCCTCGGAAAGTTTCAAGGGCTCTGTTCAAATGGCTATCATTCAGCCACCAGAGTTATCAGTTGTCGAGACCAGAAAAGGTGAGCCGGTTCACTTGTAGTACAAATACCGGTCTCTGCTCGGCTTCCCCGCGCAAGCCCGCCGTAGGCAGGCGAAAGCGTGTAGCCCCGGCTGGAGCGAAGCGAAACCCGGGGATCTAGGGAAACAAAACCAATTCGAGCCCGCGATAGCAGGCGACAGGTATTCCATAGCGCTTAGGGGTGAGTCCGATGTTGTTAGCACGCGACAACCCACTGGTGTCGGTACGTGGTATCGGCTTTTCTGTCGCCCGCCAAGGCGGGCTCCCGTTTATATTTTTTCGTAACCCCCGGGTTTCGCTTCGCTCCACCCGGGGCTACATGCTTTCGCCCGCAGTCGCGGGCTGCCGAAGATGTCTAAAGCCCAGGCCCGCACCTTAGAACGTGTGAAAAAATACTGAGCCGCGCGCGTAAGCAAGCGGACTCTCGTCGGAGGGTCCGCTCCCTAACGGTCGCGGCTCGGATTTTTTCACAGATTCTTAGTGCGGGGCTTAGCGCGGCGAAGCTGCCCAGGACGGCCACTAAAGGAAAGAGCCGCATAAATCGCGGCTCTTCCCTAACATCAATTCTCCGACACCCGGTCAAAGCGTCGGCCTTTACGGGGCGTGACCGGCCTACGCCTTGGTAGAGACGCGGTATACCGCGTCTCTACGAGCATCGAGCTTACTTCGGCCGGACTTCGATGGTGAGTGTTCGCGGAGTGCGAGCATCACCACCTTTCACCTCGATCCGATCCGCCAGACCGCGGTGCTTGCGATCCACGACGATGAACCGCTTGGCGCGCTGCGCAAGACGCAGTCCATTGCGCTCGGCCAGTTGCGGAGTCTTGCCTTTGTCGTGGCCGGTGATGACTGCGATCAGGCTTGGGTCACTCTCCAGCCGGGTCGCAACTTCATCGAGCCGTGCTTTATCGGTGTTCCATACCAGCTCGTAACCTTCAACCTTAACGCCCACGCTGAAGCTCGCGCGGCAATCTTCAGGAGCCGTCATTCCACTTGCGCCGGTGACTTTAACACTGACGGTGTGGGATCCTGCGCCCAGCCCGGTGGTATCGACGGTGATGCTGGAATCCGTCTTGCCGGACAGGACATTGCCATCCAACGACCACTGATAGGTCAGGCCCTCACCTCTGGCCCGGACAGTGGCGCGGATCGATTCGCCCGCATTGACCTGAGTCTTATCCAGGTCTACTCCGTCGCAATGCACTTCTGGCGGCGCAGGCGGAGCCTGAATTTCAACCGTGACTTCGCAGGTCGCTGTTAAGCCGTCCGGATCGGTTACCGTGACTTTCACCGTGTGTCTTCCGGCGCTGCGACCAGAGGTTCCGAACGTGAAAGTACTGCCGGTCTCTGCTTGCTTTTCTCCGTCCACTTCCCAGCTATACGTCAGCTTCTCGGTATCGCCCGGATTGGGATCGGAAGCTACGGCTCGGATGGTGACTGTTTCGCCCGCCCTCACCGTCTGAGAAGTCGGCTCGCAGGTGACCGTCGGTGCCAGCTTCAGTTTCTCAACAGTAACGTCAACGCTGCAGGTTGCAGTGTTGGTTCCATCGCTGACTTCCGCGGTGACCGTGTAACGTCCCGGCGCTGTTTCAGTCAAATCACCAGTCTCAAACGTGACGGTGTCGCCCGTGCCGACCAGCTTTCCACCGGTCGTTCTCCAGGTGATGGAGACTTCGCTGTCGTCCGGATCGTTGACGGAAGCCTTAATGGTGGCATGGCCACGCTGTTGAATAGTGGCGGTATCAATCGTGCACTCCACCGTCGGAGGCCGATTGACCTTGCGGTTAAACGACACGGTGACCAGGTAGCCCGAATGATCCGTTTCGCGGGCGCCGCTAATCCTGCTTTCGCCGGGCCAGGTGCGCGCATTGTAGCGATAGCCGGCGCCTACCGAGAAAGGCTTTGCCGGTAACCATCGAATGCCGGCTACCAGGTCCAGGGGACTGTAAGGATTGGCGAAGTCGGCGCCGCCGGTCTTGTCACCCCACCAGACGGTACCGTTCGCTTCAAAGATCCACTGAATCGGATGCGTGCCGATGGCGATTCCAGCGCCATATCGATATTCGTTCTGCAACTCCACGTTGCGTGGATCTCCCACAAACTGGACCCCGGTGTTGAACATCAACGTGGCGGACCCGGCGTACTTTGAAGCCAGCAGCTCGATTCCACCATCCACCTGGCCGGTCGTGCGGCCACCCGTCAGACTTTCCTGATGACGAGACGAGGGGAGCTTGACGTTGCCTCTCAAGGCTAAGCCAAAAGGCTGGTTGCGATGTTCGGACATCAGGTTCAACTTCAGGCTGCTGAAAAGATCGGACATCCCCTCCCCGAACCGAACATCTACAAAAGGAGTTCCATTGTAGTAGGCAACAGGAACGCCCTGCGCATTGATGCGCGTGGGACGAACCGGGCCGAGCGGAGATGTCTGAAAAGAGAGAATGTTATCGGCATCCACTCGCCGTTGAGCGATCCAACCCAGGGACCACTCAAGCCGGTCGGCCAAGCCCAGCGTAAACGTGACCGGGAAGTCGGTGATGTCGATGTCTCCAGGATCCCGATCATAGTTGTTCACACCCGCCTGCAGGCTGAACTCTCCCTTGCGGAATGATTCAGCACTGAAGACGTTGAACAAGCCGCCCGTTCCCTGCAGAGTGGGCTGCAGCCACTTGATGCGGGATTTGTAAGGACTGCCCGCCGTTTTGATGGTCGCCGTGATTGTCGTAGAACCAGCCTGCGCGGCACTTGTCGTAGTCGGAGGTTGCGAGCTCGTGCTTGCCGACCCGTTTGTCTCCGATGTGGTCGTCTGCACCGGCGTTGTCTGCCCGTCCTGAGACTGCGTGTTGTTCGACTTTCGCGCCTTCTTTGTGTTAGTGGATTTATCTTGCGCCTGTGATTGGTCTGGACTTGCAGACCCAGACTGCGCCGAACCGACACACAAGCTCAGCGCCAACACCATTAGCAGAATCAACAACTTGCTCACTCGCGTCATAACTGGCCTCCTGTAACTTGCCAAGCTTTTAAATTGGTTATTACTCGGGAAATCAATAAAATGCCCGCTTTTCAACAATAAGCATTTTGATTTAAGCATAACAACTATGCCATGTAAATACTTCGACCCTATAAACTTACACAATTGAATCATTCAATGCTGCGAGCGCCGAAACGAGTATTTTTTTGCGTCTAACCAAGTATCTGTCCGGAAAGCAAATTCTTCCGTTCTTCCCCATTGCAGGCAAAAATAACGACGCTACTCGCAGCGCCAAACGTGTCGAGCAAACTCTACCCTCATCGATCAACCCATGCGACAGCAGCAATTTGCGTGCCCATGCGTGATTGAAAACTCGCAAAGTTTTTTAAGATTAAACAGTTGTAGGAAGTACCCGCCAGTGCTGGAAGACTAAGCACCCCCCAAACTTCTTAGTTTCCTAACCGCGATAGGATCAGAATCGTTAATTCAAATTCTTGGATTCCGATGCAATTTATTGGAATCCCTTTATTATCAAGAAGTTCATTTGATTACCTTCGCGTTCTTCGCGCCTTTGCCGTGAGTTTTTCAGCACCCTGCTAGTGGCAACACATCCAGGACGACGTTTCATCAATATTCTTCTTCGTCCTCGTCATCCAGGAAATCCTCCTCATCTTCATCTTCGTAGTCATCCAGGTCGTCATCAAATTCATCTTCATCGTCATCATCGTAGTCATCGAGGTCATCTTTCTCATAGTCATCCAGGCTGTCGTCTTCGAAGTCTTCGTCCTCAAAATCTTCTTCTTCGTCCAGATCGTTCTCGTCCAAATCATCCACATCGTCGGAATCTTCGTCTTCCAGTCCTTCATCCTCTTTGCGGCGCGGCGACATCTTTTGGCACATCGGTCGACCATCTCCGCCAAAAAGAAAAGACGACTCGAGAGTCTGGCGCTCAATGTTCTCCATTATTCCTCCCTGCCCATATTCAGTAGTAATGACATCAAGGTACTCCCTTTTTATTCTGAACGACATCGCTTTGCAAGATCCGGAAAAATGTATTTTTTCATCCTACTGCTTCCCGAACCTAAAGTGGCAGCAGATGCGACTCTGCCTTGGATTCGCTCCCAGCCTGCTCGATTCGAAACTATTATCAGGACCGAAGGGAGAATGGTTCAACTTCTTTTTTGAAGTGACAACTTTCAGATCGTGAGAACATGGCCGCAAAAGAACGCTGATGAATGCGAATGCTTTTTAAGAGCCAAAGCGAATGACAGGAAAAAGAGACAACTCAAAAGCATTCGCGTTCATCCGCCTTCATTTGCGGCAAAACAGTCCCGAAATTCGACAGGCTGATTCAACGAGCGCAATCCGGGCCAGACGGTTTCAGGCTCTGCTGGAAATAATTTTCGCTACAGACCTGTTGGCCACACTGGTATTCCAGGGCATTTTTTATTTTCTTGGTTTCAAAACTTCATTGATTCTCCGGTCATCTCGATTGCTGGCCGCCTTTGTTATCTGCGACAGCCTGTTTGTCCTTGCAACCATTGCTCTGATTCTAAGAGCACGAAACGAGTCGTGGCAAACTGTGTCTGGAACCTGTTCTCGATATTTGCGTGAAGCCCTGATCGGGCTGGCCCTCGTACCCGCTCTCTTTCTAGCGACTTCCCTAGTGGGAGTTTTTTTCAGAAAGTATTTTCCCCATTTGGTAACCGAACAGAACCCACTACTGTCGATGATCAAGACGCCCAGAGATGTTATCTGGTTCCTGGTAATGGTGTCATTTTCCGGAGGGATAAAGGAAGAAGTACAGCGCGCTTTTGTGTTGAGGCGATTTGAAAAATATCTGGGCGGGATCTACGCCGGTCTTGCGGTCTTCACGCTTTATTTCGGTTCTGCTCATTACCTGCAGGGGTGGGACAACGCCGCCAGCGCGACCGTTCTGGGCTTGCTGTTCGGGCTGGCCTACATCTGGAGACAAAACTTACTTGTCCCGCTGGTCGCACACGCCGCATATGACTGGATCGTTGTCATCGGCTATTGGTTCATTGGAATCAAATAGGAACAATCAAGTCGAAGGTCGCAAGTCAAAGGTCAAAGGGTTCAAGGTTCCGGGTTCAAGGTTCCGGGTTCCAGAAACTCAAAACCTCGAGATTCGTAGCCCTGAACTTGGAACTTGAAAACTCGAAACCCGGAACCTTGGACCCGAAACCTTGAACCTGAAACCCGGAACCTTGAACCTGGAAATTGATGGTTGACTTGCGACTTTCGACCTGCGACCTGCGACTCAAAACTATCCCCTATCCTTCAGTTTTTCAAGCGCCGCTTCGGCGGCATTCTGTTGCGCTTCCTTCTTTGTCTTGCCCTCACCCAAGGCCAGCACTTCGCCGCCGGAGATCACTTTGACGACAAAGTGCTTGCGATGATCCGGGCCGGATTCATGGGCCAAAAGATAGATTGGCTCTGTCTGTGCCAGTTGGTGAAGTCGCTCCTGCAGGCGAGACTTGTAGTCCGGAGAAGTGAAACTGCTGGAATCCAGGCTTTGCAAGCTGGAACTGAATTGTTGTTCGATAAATTGCCGCGCGGCGTCGATCCCTCCATCCAAATAAATGGCGGCGATCACGGCTTCGAAAGAGTCCACCATTAGCGCCTCTTTGGTCCGCCCGCCGGTCTTTTCTTCTCCATAACTGAGACGAAGAAAACGGCCCAGCTCCAGTCTCAGAGCGAATTGGAGGAGGTTCTTCGCGCTTACCAGATGAGCCTTGATCTTGGAAAGCTCTCCTTCAGTGGAAAGCGGTATCTGGCGAAAGATCAAGTCGCTGATTACAAAACCCAGGATAGCGTCACCCAGAAACTCCAGCGATTCGTAATGAAACAAACCTGCGTCGGGGTGCTCGTAACAGTAAGACTTGTGGGTTAACGCGCGCTCGAGGAAGGAAGGATCCTTGAACGGATATTGCAGGGCTTGCTGCAGGGCCTGCAAGTCTGAGAATTCGTCACTCATAAACAGTAAAAGGGCCCCGGGTGCGCTCGCTTCCAGCGTGCCGGTGTGCTCGTAAAAGAAGCACACTGGAAGCCTACGCTCCCAGGATTACTGTCTACGGTGGACCGTTGATGTGGAGATTTTCCCTTTGCTAGATCAACAGTCCACGATAAACAGAACATCCTGGAGACGCCGGCACCGGCGTCTCTACTCTCTCCGCACCACTACCGATTGCTGGGAGGTTTCTGCTGCTGGGGTACGGCTGGAGGCGGAGGCGTTGGCGCCGGGGGCGCGTTTAATGATTCCTTGGCCTTGGCGATGCGCTGATCCAGACCATCGAGCTTGTTATCGTGGGTCAACTTGTAAACTTTCTCCAGATTCTCTTTGGCTATTTTGGAGACATAACCACTCAAAGCTACCGCCTTGGCGTAATAGTCGATGGCGCGCTCGGCATCATTCTTCAAGGTGTAGGCAATTCCGAGGCGGAAATAGACAAAGTCATCTTTCGGATTCAGCTCAATTGCCTTGTTTAAATTCGTTATAGCCGCCTCCAGATTCGGATCGGGTTCATCTTTTTTCTGATTTGAGGCGGCAGGATTGTTCGGATCGGTGGGAGGTTTCGGCTCGTTGGCCTTCTTGGCCCGCGCGTCCTGCGTTTTTGCCAGATAAGCTACGCCTTTGCTGGCATACACGGTCTCGAGCAGTTGGTTTTTCCCACTGGCAAACTGTGCAGCATCGATTCCGGGAGGCGGCTGCAGTTTTTCAATTTCAGCGATTGCTTTGTCGGCACGTTCCAAAGCCGGATCTGGTTTTCCACGCTCCGCATATGCATTGGCCAGCATGGTTAGGATCACCGCAGGCGAGGCTTTCATCCCCGACAGCGCCTGGTTGTCTTTTTCCCAGGACCGCAGGGCGGCTTCGCCATGCTCCACGAGCTTATCCGGGTTGTTCAACTGCTGATAGGTGGAAACCGCAACCTGCTGCATCCAGAAAGTGAGGCCGGAATCCGGGTATTTCTGGAAGAAATCCTCAATCAGTTTTGCTCTTTGCTGAGCGTCCGACGTCTGCGTAATCGTTTGGTATGCCTGAAATTCTTCCTGAGTCTGGGCCTGTCCCACCACGCGAGGTGGCTTTGGCGCGGGCGCCGGCTGTTGGCCCGGCTGGGTTTGGGGGGTCTGTTGCTGCCCGGTCTGAGCCGCCTGCAGCGCAAAACTCGGCGTCACGGCCAGTGCCAGCGCAAGCGCCGAGATGGAAAGCTTGTTCATTTAAATGTCCTCCGTAGACACAGTTTTTTGCCTTCTCAAACGGATGCAAGAGCCATTCTGCCAAGCTGACAAGCAGGAGATGGAGATATCAGAATTGCACAGTATCCGTCGGGAAAAAGAAAATATCTTAATCCAAATCCACCTGCTCGAAGCAAAAAAATTTCTACTACTCCCTTATGAGACTCCGGCAACCGAAGGGTTGCAAATAAAAAGCGAGAGTCGAAAGTCGAAGGTCGAAAGTCGAAGGTCAAAAAAAAAGGATGACTTTAGACCTTCGACCTGCGACCTTCGACTCTTTCTTGTTGGAGCCGAAAGTCGAAGGTCAAAAAAACAGGATGACTTTAGACCTTCGACCTGCGACCTTCGACTCTTTCTTGTTGGTCCAGCCATGTCAAGGCGGCGGGAGGTCCGCCAGCCGCTTTTTGGCTTCGTCACGGGCACCCCGGAGGGCTTCGTTGGACGACGCCACAAGCTGCAGAGCCACCCGCGCTTCCGCCAGGCGGTCAGTTGCCCGATAAACTGAGGCAAGATTCAGGCGGCTCCACGCTACCATCCATGCCGGAGCTTCTGGCCGCGCGATCACCGCGTTGAAATACGACTCGGCGGCAGACGCATTCTGACGATGTATCTGGATCTGTCCCAACCCGAAGAGCACTGCCGGTTCATCCGGCCGGCGCTCCTTCATTGGCAACAAGACTTTTTCCGCTTCATCGAAGTTTTTTTGTTGCAACAGAACATTGGCACGCTCCAGTTGACGCACCCACTCGATTCGCTCCTGCAATTGCTTCGATTGGACTTCGTGCTGCTGCCGTAGTTTTTCGGCTTCAGCGACAAACCACTCCTTGCGCTGCAGCTCGCGTTTCATATCCAGCGACTGAATAATCGCCGCCAGGTATTCGGGAAACGAGGCTGAAGCCCTCTCAAAATCCTGAAGCTTTTCGTAGTAGTGATAAACCAGAATGTTCCCGGCGTCGTAGTGCCGTGCCAGTTGCTCGCGAATGCTGTCGGAAGAAACGGGCCGCTGCCGATTTTGATTGACCAGATCGATGCGAAGTTGAATGGCTTCAATCAGAGATTCGGTGTTAAGAAGCTTGAGATCTTTTTGGTACTTTGCCAGCAGCTCGGGACGATCTTTGAACAGTTGCAGCACTTCCTGCTGCTGAACGATTGCCAGGCCGTTTTTCTCAATGAGCGGATCAAGCAAAAAGTGTAGATACTCGTGGCGGATATTTCGCAGATTCTTCTCTGGGGTCTCCGCCGGCCCGACTACCAGGTAATAGAGGCTGCCGACAATCCGCGAATTGCTGACTCCATGAGCGCTCATCAAATCTGGGATAAAGAAGATTTGCCGGTCCATGACGATACGCGCTTCGGTACGCAGATACTGCAAGACCTGGACAATGGACTGGCGCGTGACCGGCTTGTATTGTTCGATTTCGGCCAGATACCGAGGTCGCACTTCAGCCCATAGCTGCTGCAAATCGGCCTGATGATAGAAGGTGGGGAGAATTTGTTGAAAACCCTGCACGTCGTGAACCTCGGGCGGAATATCTTTCGGTGGCAAATTTATTTCCAATTGGGGCGGATCTGAGAGCAGCAAGGCCAGCGAGGTGTAGCGCGCGATCTCCTGCTGCGGGTTGTCTACTGTGTGATGGGCAATGTAAAAATCATGAAGGCGCTGCAGCAGGAACGGATCGAGTAACTTCAACTTTTGCCGTACCTGCAACCGCACCGGATGCATGGACGGCGCGCTCTCGTAATTGAATCCGCCGGCGTTAATAGCTGCCATGACGATAAAGAGCCGCACGTCGGGTACGAAATTGATGTTCACGATTCCGGACAGATCCTGGCCGTAAACTTGCGTGCATAGCAGAAGCAGGATCAAAACGAATGCGGAATGCGGAATGCGGAATGCGGAACAAATGTGGAGTGCAGAATGGCGAATGCGGAATGAACCGAATGGGGAATGCGGAATGGGAAATGCGGAATGAATTGGGGAATGCGGAAGGGGAATACGGAATGGCGAATGCCGAATGCGGAATGAAGGCCGGCTGGACGGTGAGCTTAACGAGTCTCTCTTGTGAGCCGACGGGTTCTCCTTCATCTGTGCTCCAGGGTCTGGAACAGGTTTTTCATTCGGCATTCCGCATTCGTCATTCCGCATTCGTTTCCATTCCGCATTCCCTTTACTCAACCTGCGCCCGCAGTCTCCGTTGCTTTTGATAACGCCCGATCAGATGCAGCATGATCGGATAGGTGACCAGCGCGATCAGCAGGGCCAGAACCAGCGAACCTACGACAGCCGGGATCAGAATTCTCCATTCTGCCATAATCTGCATCCAGAAGGCGCGCGTCATGATTTCGCGTAAGCCGACATGCGGCATTTGCACACCCTCAGGCATACCCGTGATCTTGATCCCCACCCAGGTGGCAAAGGCGTAGTAGGGGACTATGGTCCAGGGATTGTTTAAGTAAACTCCGACCACCATGGCGGTGCGATTCAGGTGAAACAGGTAAGCGATCGACAGACCAAGGATCGTGTGGATTCCCAGCGGAGGCGAAAAGCTAAGGAATGTGCCAATAGTAAAAGAAAGCGCCAGCCGTTTCGGTGTCTCGTCGGTTGAAACAATCTTCTTCAGCAATCCGGTGATGTAAGAGCTCATCGATTGCTGAAATGATCAAATCCGCCCGGCTCCAACTGCTGCAGTCTCCCGTCCATTTCGACTAGCACTCCCTTTTTTTTTCCCGCCATCATTTTTCCGATTCGTCGCAGCGGGAGCGGCGCAGAGAGCCTCTTCAACTTCGCTTCCATTCTTGGCGGCACGGTAAACAGAAGCTCATAATCTTCTCCGCCGTGTAGCGCGCACTCCACTGGATCGCGCGCGTGCAGAAGCACGGATCGCGCAATGGGAAGATGTTGCGGGTAAATTACCGCGCTGAGCCCAGACGCTTCACAAAGCCTGTGCAGGTCGGTTGACAGGCCGTCACTGAGGTCGATGACAGCAGAAGCGATCTTTCTCTTTGCCAGCCATTGGCCCATTGCCAGGCGCGGCTGGGGAAAGAAATGCGCTTTCATGATGTCTTTTAAGCGTCCTCTCGCCTCTGCCTGTGAGATGGCGGCAAAAGCAATCCTCTTGTTTTTCGTATCGACGGCCGCTCTGCCGCTTCTGAGCAATTCCAGGGCTACGGCCGACCTTCCCAGAGCGCCCGTGACCCAGATCGAGTCGTTTGGTTTTGACCCCGCCCGCAGCAGTGGAGCGGCCATTGTTTCTCCCAGCAAAGCGATGCAGCTAAACAGAACTGCGGCGGGCGAAGAGCTTATGTCTCCGCCTACCAAATGCGCATGCATCCGCTTTTGAGCATGCTTCAGGCCACGATAAAAGCGCGGCAAGAAATCTTCAGGGAGATTGCGGGGAACCGCCAGCGAGAGCACGTAGCAGGTTGGAGTGCCGCCCATCGCGGCGATGTCGCTGACGTTTCGGGCCAGCAACTTGTACGCAAGCCATTCCGGCGCGCAGGTCTCCAGCGTGAAATGCACGTTCTCCACCATCATGTCGGTGGTGAACAACTGCGTCTTGTGGCCAGTGCTTCGTAGAACGGCAGCGTCGTCTCCGATTCCCATTCTGACTGAGCGTCGTTCGGAAAATCGCATCCGCCGCAAGAATCGAACAAAATCGATTTCGTTTTTCCAGGGGGGGTGCATCGTGCCTGGTCCAGGACTATTCACAAATACACATCGCAGAGACGTAGGGCAGCCGAGCCGTAAGCAAAAAGCCGTTCACAGCCACGATCACGTGCACGTCAACGAGCACGTCCAGGTCCATGATCGTGAAAAGATCATCTCCAGCCACTCTTCAGCTCTCTGCAATCGACAATTATCAACGGATACGGCCGTCAAACGTAGACGTGATCGTACGTGGTCGTGGTCGTGGACGTTGACGTGCTCGTGCGCGTGCTCGGCTTTTGAGAAGACTTTGCAAGCAAGAAGTTACCAATTTGCAACGCAGAGAAACAAAGAGCCCTACTTGCTCGGTACCAGTTTCTCTGCTACCAGAACCGTGTTGACCACCTGATCAATTTCTTCCACAAAAACGAATTTCATCTCCTCAAGGACGTCCTTAGAGATGTCTTCCAGGTCCTTACGGTTGGCTTCGGGAAGAATCACTTCGTAAATCTTGGCTTGCCGCGCCGCCAGCACCTTCTCCTTGAGGCCGCCTATCGGCGCGACCCGACCGCGGAGCGTAATCTCACCAGTCATGGCGACATTTCGCCGGACGGGGCGCCGCGAACAGACCGATACCAGCGCGGCCGCCAATGTTACGCCGGCCGAAGGTCCGTCCTTGGGTATGGCGCCTGCGGGAACGTGGATATGAATGTCGTGCTTTTCGAAGAAATCTTCAGGAATCTTAAACTGTACGGCCCGCGCCCGGGCATAGCTCATTGCAGCTCGCGCTGACTCTTTCATCACATCTCCTAATTGCCCGGTCAAAATCAGTTCTCCGCGGCCTTTCATGGCAATGGCCTCAATAAACAAAATATCGCCGCCCGCCGGGGTCCACGCTAAACCCACCGCGACGCCGATTCTGTCCTCCTGCAAGAGTTCCTCGGGAAGAATGCGTTCGGGACCGAGATACCGGTGAACGCGATCGGGAGTAACCGCAACAGGTTCCGCGCGTCCCTCCGCCTTCTGTCGCGCAACTTTGCGACAGATGGTGGCCAGCTCGCGCTCCAAGTTCCGCAGACCCGCCTCGCGCGTGTATCGATTAATCACCGTCAGAACGGCATCATCCTGGAATTCAACGTCCTCGCTACCGATGCCATGCGCTGCAACCTGTTTTGGAATCAGGTAGCGCTTGGCAATGTGCAGCTTTTCGTTCTCGGTATAGCCGGTAAGCTGGATTACCTCCATGCGATCCCGCAGCGCGGGTTGTATCGGATCGGGCAAATTAGCCGTAGTAATAAAGAGCACTCGGCTCAGATCAAACGGCACTCCCAGGTAATTGTCGCGAAAGGCATTGTTCTGTTCCGGATCCAGCACTTCCAGCAAAGCCGACGAGGGGTCGCCACGGAAATCCATGCCGACTTTGTCTACCTCGTCGAGCATGAAAACCGGATTGTTACTACCCGCGTTCCGCAGTCCCTGAATGATTCGCCCGGGCATGGCGCCGATGTAGGTGCGCCGGTGCCCGCGGACTTCGGCCTCGTCATGCAAGCCGCCCAGTGAGATGCGAACAAACTTGCGGCCCAACGCCCTGGCGATAGACCGGCCCAGCGAGGTCTTTCCCACGCCGGGAGGTCCTACGAAACAGAGAATCGGCCCCCGCATGTTTTGAGTGAGCTTCAAGACTGCCAGGTATTCGATGATGCGGGTTTTTACCTTTTCCAGGTCGTAGTGATCTTCGTCGAGAATCTTCTGCGCTTCCGAAAGATCCAATTGATCTTCTGTAGTCCCCGCCCAGGGAAGTGCCAGCATCCAGTCGATGTAAGTTCGCACCATTCCGGTCTCGGCCGAATCGGGGTGCATCGCCTCCAGGCGAGAAATTTGGCGATCCACTTCTTCTTTGGCCTCTTGAGGCAAACCGACTTCTTCTGCTTTCTTTTTCAGAGCTGTAATTTCAGAAGCCATCTCCCCGGCTTCACCGAGTTCCTGCTGAATGGCTTTCATCTGCTGGCGCAGAAAGTACTCTTTCTGGGTTTTTTCGATTTCGTCTTTGGCCTGCTCGCTGATCTTCTGCTGCATGCTGAGAAGCTCGACTTCGCGGGCCAGGATTTCATTGACACGACGCAGGCGGCCTAACGGGTCGAGTGTTTCCAGCAAATCCTGTGCCTCTTCCACCTTCATCTCCAGATTCGATGCAGCCAAATCGGCCAGCCGGCCCGGGTCATCAGTGTTATTGGCCACAATGGCAATTTCTGGTGAGATGTTCTTGCCGAGTGCCGCTACCTTTTCGAGCGCGGCCCGAACACTACGTATGGTCGCTTCCACTTCTATCGTCAGCTCGGTGGTGGGTTCGTTCAACGTCTCGATTTCGGCGATGGGATGGGGAGCGCCCTCCACAAAATTTCTTACCCGCGCGCGCTGAAGCCCCTGGATTAATACGCGCTGCTTCTGATCGGGCATCTTCAGCATCCGCAGAATGATCCCCACCGTTCCCACCGAATAGAGTGTTTCGGCGGTCGGTTCATCCACGGCGGGATCGCGCTGTGCCAGCAGCAGGACCATGCGATGCTGGCTGAGCGCAGAGTCCACCGCTTTGACGAATGGCTCTCGGCCGATGAAAACCGGCACGATCATGAACGGAAAAGTTACCATGTCCCGCATCGCCAGCACAGGAAGCTGCGAGGGAATAGGGATTTCCGCTTCGTTTTGAGTCTTCGGCTCTTCAGATTTAACAGTCATGGCAGTTGGCGCTTAGCGGACACTCACAGTTTCCTAGATGAATCACTTTTTTGGACGGGTATGCGATAGCTCTGCCCTCGGCGGTCTTCTATTCTGGTTAGGGTGATGCGCAAAATCCCATTGTCCAATATTGCCTCGCCGTGGCGGATATCCACCAAATTCGGCAACTGGATCTCGCGACGAAATCTTCCATGCGCTCTTTCAACGCAGTAATAGCACTGATACCCCTGGCTTAACTGGAGATCCCTTTTCAGCCCTTCGAGAATGAGGACATTGGACTGCAACTCCACGGCTATGTCGCCGACTGCGACCCCGGGAAGTTCAGCATAAATGACGAAGTGTTTGTCCTGCTCTATGACATCGACGTGCGGGACCCAATTCACCAGCAATGATTCAAAACTTCCCCCCGTTTCGAAAATATGGGTCGTTGTCAACTTCCTTCTCATTCCTGACATGATGGTTGGCCCGCTTCTAAAATTATCATCCTATTTCTTAAAGAGGTGATTAATTTCGGTCATGAACTCGGTGACATCTTTAAATTCCAGGTATACCGACGCGAAGCGGACATAGGCAACTTTATCCAACTGCCGAAGCTTCAGCATTACTGTTTTCCCCACTTCTTCGGAGGTAATCTCGCGGTCGGGAGAGTCCTGAACGTGTTGCTCAATTTCGTCTACAATTTGTTCCAGTTGTCCGGTGCTCACGGGGCGTTTTTCGCAAGCGTGGAGCAGCCCTGACATCACCTTGTTGCGATCAAATCGCTCTCGTCGGCCGTCCTTCTTGACCACCATGTACGGAATCTCGTCGATTCGCTCGTAACTGGTGAAACGGCGCCCACAGGCGAGGCATTCCCTCCGCCGGCGGATGACCTCTCCTTCTTTGCTTTCACGAGAATCGACTACGCGATCTTCCAGATGTTCACAGTAGGGACATTTCACTGTCCGGCACCTCTTCAGAATTCCGTTGCACTTGAGCCGGCCCTCGCGATTGAATTCCCTCACCGTGTCGCGGGATGGACTCGGGTTCGATTATATTGCGGATTTAGGATTGTTTGGCCGCAAATGGACACGAACGCTGGGAGAGTGGGGGAGTGGGGGAGTGGGGGAGTGG
>DASYPF010000151.1:0-16982 GCA_036006905.1 Acidobacteriota bacterium | reverse complement strand
TAGGATAGAAACGTTTGTCATTGGATTTGAGACCATAGAGCCAGGGGCCCATGTTTACGCCGACCAAACCTAGCTCGTGACAGGCATAGTCCAGGTCACGCACGGCCTGCATGCCCTTCCAAGGGTCCACTCCCGCGAAGCCTACAAAGAAGTCTGGGTGCCGGCAGACCAGTTCGGCAATGGCTTCGTTGCGCACCTTCTTGCCGTAACGCGATTCAAAGTCAGCACCAAAAATCACCGCACGCTCCACGCCGTGGGCCCTGAGCTCGGCGATTTCGTCTTCGATGGGGATGGGCGTCAAGCGTTCCTGAGGCTTATACAATTCCAGGTAGCGCTCATGGGGAGGGATGGTATCCGGTGGCAACCAAATCCTGGCGTTATCTTCGATTCGGGCGATGACGCGGAAATCAAAAATCCTATACACGTTCAGTTGTCCAATCCCAGCAAGCTGTTGGCATTCTTCCAAAGGATTTTATCCTTCGTCTCGTCCTTCAGAGGAAGCTCGAGAAACTCTTGAACTCCGCGTGTGAACGAATACAAAGGATAGTCGGTCCCGAAGAGCACTCTGTCCTGCAAGATGGGCGTGTCGAAATATCGCACTAATTCGGGATGGAGATAACGAGGGGATATTCCGCTCAACTCTAGATATACATTGGGATGGCGCCAAGCCACGGCGACCATCTGCAAGATCCAGGGCCAACCGGCGTGACTGGCAACCAGCTTGAGTTCCGGGAAGTCCACAGCGACTTCGTCCAGGTATACGGGATTGCCCGTCTCCATAGTGGTAGTAGGATCGAAATGGCTGGAGGTATGAAGAACTACAGGGATGCCCAGCTCGGCCGCCTTGGTGTAGATCGGATAATAACGTTTGTCGTTAGCCAGCATTTTATGCAGCCACGGGCCCATGTTTAATCCCTTCAGACCTAGTTCTCGGACTGCATACTCGAGCTCACGGACGGCTTTCATTCCCTTATATGGCTCAACGCCAGCGAAACCTATAAACGTGTCTGGGTAACGTTTCTGGAGATTGGCAATCACTTCGTTTGGAGTTTTCTTGCCGTAGATGAACTCATTATCGGCTGCGCAAATCACAGCCCGATGGACGCCTGCAGCGTGCATCTCTTCAATCTGCCGCTCGATCGGAATCGGAGTCACACGGTCGTGCATTCGGTACATTTCCACGTACCGCTGGTGGGGCACGATGGTCCCCGGAGGAGTCCATGAGCCGAGACACTCCTTAATCCGTGGAAGCACGCGAAAGTCGAAGACCTTGGTCTGCACAGCCATCATTCTGGACTCCTTGTGTTGAGTTTAAGGTTTCCGGTCCAGCCGATACCGACTTCTCGGCAGGAGCTTCTGACAGTTGGTTATTCCAACCCCATGGCTCCCCATGCTCCGTCTTCCACGGCCAACGCCCTAAGCGCCCGCGATTGACCCTTATCATATTGGCCCACAGCGCTGAAGAACTGGGCCGTCTATGACTTACTGCCAATAGGAATCGCTAAAACAGAGTTCATTTATAGATTATAATTATAGGATTGTTCACACAAGTCAAATACGACCGGATGGAAGACGATCCAGCCACGCAGCTTCTCTCTTGCGACTTGAAGACAAGCGTGGGACTTGGCACACCAAGAGTGAGTACCGTATAAATTATTAACTTTGTCGATGCTTTTTTGCTTTCTCTATAACTGACTCGCGAGGTACCAGTGGAACACAAATTGATGCCGCTCACGGCGGCGGAGAATCGCAATATACTGAGAGGGGTGCAGCAGCTATTTTTCCAACGAATGATACGACTCTGCTTTCTGGGACACCCCTACTACCGGAGGGTTTTTAAGGAAGAAGGGCTGAATCTTGGTCACTTTCGCGAAATCGACGATCTCTCCAGGCTGCCTCTGACCCACAAGGTGGACTTCATGGGGCAGCCCGAAGATTTTCGTCTCCGGTTGGAAGGCGTGTCCGAAGTCAGCCGGGAGGAGCAGTCGCTGTGTAACTTGATCTACACCGCTGGCAGCACGGCCAAACCAACGCCCTTCTACGACACAACGCATGACCATTTCTCGCGCATCAACCAGATGAAACGAGCGTGCGAGATCGGAGGGCTTACAGCCAATGACATAGTAATGAACTTGTTTCCGCTGACCTCGGTTCCCCATCAGGGATTCCTAAGCGCGCTGTGGGGACCTTTTGGAGTAGGAGCCAAAGTGGTGGCCGGACTTGGCGGCCGCCCTTATGCTGACTTCGCGGTTCACAATACGCTCGAGCGCGCATTCGAACTGATCGAGAAACACCGAGTCACGGTCCTCTGGGGCATCGCTACTTACGTACGACAGGTGGTGATGCAGGCCCAGGCGCGAGGGAAGGACTTCAGTGCGGTGCGGCTGGTCTACGCCATGGGCGAGTCTTGTCCAGCCGGGATGAGGGAAGACCTGCGCGAGCGGTTGCGGAAGCTGGGTGCCAGCGAAGTCAAAATCATAAATGGCTACGGCTTCACGGAGATGCAGGGGCCGGCCGTGGAGTGCGTGGAGGGGGGAGGATTTCACATCCCCACACCCACGCAGTACTATTTCGAGATTCTCGATCCGGCTACATACGAACCCGTCCCCGAAGGCGCGGAGGGTCTGGTGGTGATTACCCACCTTAACAGACGCGGTACCGTGTTGCTGCGTTACGTTGTGGGTGACGCCTCTGCTCTGAGCTACGAGACCTGCCCCCACTGCGGATGCTCCGAGCCGCGTTTCACCACCAGTCCTTACCGGGTCGGCTCTCTCATCAAGGTGAAGGGTACACTGGTGAACCCGGCGGCGATTCACGAGGCGCTTTCTCGACTCCAGCCGAAGGGGCTACTGGAGTATCAGATAGCCATCGTAAAGGACGATTCCGACGACAGGTACTCGACCGATACCCTACTGATCCGGCTGGCTTGCAACGAAGAGAAACGCGATCAACTGGCAGTTCATGTGCGCTCGGCCGTGCTGCGGGTGACCGAAGTGACGCCACGCCTCGAGTTTCTCCCGCCGGACGGCTTCATGGATAAAGTGTTGCAGTACAAATTCAGCCGTTTTGTGGATGAGCGGGGGGAAAATCAGCGCTAAGAGGAACAGAAATGTCAACGACAATTTCACCCACCCATGCACCCGAGAGTGCTATAGATCTTGGAGGCGCGTGGAATTATTATGAAATCGGCCAGGCGTTCGGCTTAGGGACTTGTCTTGATGTTGACTTGAACTGCATAATTTTATAATTTATACATCTTAAAACCTTCCCACTAAAGGTGTCTACATGGGAGAACCCGCGGATACAGTTTTGATAGCAACGGCAGAAACTCAATGGATTGCCGGGCGCGCAACTCCTTCGCAAGCCAGTGAAACGATTACAGTGTTAGATCCTTCCGACGCTACTGCTATCGCAGAGGTGCCGCGGGGCAGTGCGGCTGACGCGGCGGCGGCCGTTGCAGCCGCTCGAGAAGCGGGATGTCTATGGGGTACGCTCTCCCCCGCGGCACGTGCCGCGCAGCTTCGGGAAGCAGGTCGCAAAATGCAGAGATGCCGGGACGAGATCGCCCGATTGTTGACGAGGGAGAACGGCAAGCCGCTAGCACAGTCGTTTGCTGAGATCGACGCGTCCGTCGGCCTGATAAACACCATGAGCGAGCTCGGGATTTACTTTAGCACGCGCCACCTAGGTTCTCAGGAAGGGGATCTGGTTTTTCAGCAATGGCAGCCGCGTGGTGTAGCTGCCTGTATCAGCACATGGAACTTTCCGGTGATCGCCTCCGTCGAGCTGGCTGTCTGTAATCTGGTCGTGGGGAACACTGTGGTGCTGAAGAGTTCCGAGAAAACACCCTTAGCAACGCGACTACTCTTTGAGTGCATTTTTGACCACTTGCCGCATGGAGCAGTCAACCACGTGAACGGCGATGGCGCAAACATGGGTGAGCCGCTGGTCCGACAACCCGGCGTGGATCTTGTCTGCTTCATCGGCAGCGTCAACGTAGGTCGCCACATTGGCCGCATTGCTGGCGAGCGCGTCCTTAAAGTGATCTTGGAACTGGGCGGCAAGGATGCGTTCATTGTAGACGATACGGTTGATCCGGCTGCTGTGGCGCGCCTGGCCGCCCGATGTGCCTTCGCCAACAGCGGGCAGATTTGCACCTCGACTGAACGAATTTACGTGCACCGCCGCGTAAGGGACGCCTTTGTTGATCACCTGGTCCAAGCGGCAAAGTCTCTAAAACTGGGACCGGGGCTTGACCCTACAAGTGAACTCGGTCCTTTAATTGATGAGGATCAAATCTCTAAGGTAGAACAACATGTCAATACGGCAATCCAGGTGGGCGCAGAGGCGTTAACGGGAGGATGTCGGCTGGATCGTCCTGGTTTCTATTATCCGCCGACAGTGCTGGTCAATGTGTCGGAGGACATGTCAGTGATGTATGAAGAAACCTTTGGCCCGGTGGCGCCAGTTGTGCGTGTGGATTCATTCGACGAGGCGATCGAGAGAGCGAATGCATCAGAATATGGATTATCTGCAATCGTGTGCACGGAAAGTGCACCCAATGCTATTCACGCAATCAAAAAACTACAAGCGGGCACGATCAAAATTAACTGCGAGCGCGGTCAAGCCCCGGGTGCCCACGCAGAACCTTTCAAGAACAGCGGCATTGGCGTCGGGCATGGGATCGATTTTTTGCGCGAGCTCACCATTCGCAAAGCGGTCCACTGGCGTGCGCGGCTCGATGCCAGACAAGTTTAACAAGCTCTCTTTGATGGCTCGGATGGTGAATGCGAATCGACTCCAACCGATTGCGGTGACCAAAACACAGATTACAAGACAAGATCGACGACAGTGTCTGTGTTAGAGAAATCGTTATGAAGACATTACCCGACGTCCTGGTCTCTCGAGAGCAACTCTTCGATTTGATGTATTACTCGATGAGAAAAGCTTCCACGGTGGTTCCTCAGGACATTAAGAACGCGCTGGAACGGGGTTTTCAACGCGAGACATCGAAGCAGGGTAGGCTTCATCTCCAAACCAGTCTGAGGAACTTTGAGCTCTCAGAGAAGGAAGACGGTCTTATCTGCACGGACACCGGTTGGCCGTATTACTACGTAGTAATTGGCGACAACGTGCAGATCGATGGCGGTTTTTCACAAATCCGCAAAACGGCGGACGAGGTGATACGCCGCTGTTCGGAAGAAACCAAGCTGCGCATCACTATGGTGCACCCCATTTCCCGCCAAGTAACAGACCGGAACGTAGGGCTTTATTTCCCTCGGATAGAGACACGTTTCGACCCAGAGCTGGATGGTATTAAAGTGATCGCGATCCCAAAGGGAGGTGGAGGCGACGTGTTCGGCTCCTATTTCCGAATGCTTCTGACAGCAGATGGCATGCCAGGTGTTCTGAAATTTGTGCTCGATAGATTTCGGGACTCGACCTACTCGGGAAAAACATGTCCGCCGAATATCATCGGAATTGGCATCGGCGGAACTGCCGACGTCTGTATGACCGTTGCCAAAGAGGCCTGCATACTGCGCGCGGTAGGAGATCGAAATCCTGATCCCGAAATTGCGCACCTCGAACTGGAGCTTCTCGACGCTTTCAACGAAATGGGCGTAGGTCCGATGGGTTCGGGCGGTGTGATTGCGGCAATGGACGTGCACATCGAGGTGGCCGCAACTCACACGGCTGCACTGGCCGTGGCCTTCAACGCTCAGTGCTTAATCGGCCGCCGCGGCGTAGCCTCGCTGGGAAGCGACAGGGAGATACTGCTGAGCGATGTCGTCGATTGGAGATACCAATAATGAAGGAACGAGTAATCCACTTGAGGGCACCGTTCTCGGAGGAGGATGTACGGGGTTTGCGGCTCGGTGACCACTTGTACTTTACTGGATTCTTCTTCACTGGTCGCTCCAAATTCCACGTGCAGGCATTGGAGAGAGGAACACCTCCGCCGATCGACTATGCGAAGGTCAACGTTTTGATGCACATCGGTCCGGTTTTCAAGAAAGAGGACGGACGGTGGATCCCGGTCGGACTTGATGCAACGTCCAGTTTTCGGTTTGAGAAATGGGAGCCGGAGCTGATCCTTCGGCTGGGCATCCGCGCCATCATCGGCAAAACGACGATGGGCGCGAAGACCGCAGAAGCAATGCGTGAGTTTGGATGTGTTCATCTGACCCGTGTGGGGGTCCCAGGAAACCTGCTGGCGCGACGAATTCGCCGCGTTGTGGACGTTTACGGCCTGGAGGAGTATGGCATGACCGAAGCCACCTGGGTCCTGGAAGCAGATGATTTAGGCCCATTCATCGTGGACATCGACGCTCAGGGACGCAACCTTTTCCGCCACGTCGAAGATGCCGTGGCGCTGAAAATGAAGGTGCTGTACCGGCGCTTCGGTATACCCGATGACTTCAAATACAGCATGGACGCATGACTGTCAGCTCGGTACTACCACCGCCTGCGGTTTGCAGAGATCACTAGAAGTGCGAGTTCATCTGCGTTTTTTCAACCAGTTCGGCTAAGCCGTGCAGCAGCTTGCCTTTTTCTATAGGAGTCATGCGGCTCCACGCACCTTCGTCGGCAGCGCGTTGGGCAGCATGGGCGGTTTGATCCACATCGTTGGCGCCGGCATGAGGTATCCGTGACTGCAGTTCCTCCGTGGCTGAGTTAATGAGTTCAGCCATTCACCTTAACAAGCTTCACGCCTGTGTTCGCCAATGACAGGATTCATGTATGGAATCATGTTGCGTTTTCTTCCGCGCTGTTTTCGCTTGAGACAAGTGACCCAGATTTTGGTTGTTTTTTTTCACAGCGGTATGAAAGAATCGTATTAAGTTTATAAGTTATAATATGCGGCCAGGTAGAGGTGTCAGCGAAAAAACCAACTACTACCTGCTTGAATTTGGCATGTTAAGACCTGTGATTCTATGAGCCACAAACAACAAAGATGAACGCGGAAATTGTAAACCTTGATTCTCGCAACATGCGGTCCATGCCTCAGCGAGCTGCTTTAGTTCCGCAAGAGTTTGCGAAGAACTGACGGACTTGGAGGGTAGAGATGCGAGAGACTCTCAGCATGGTAATTGGTGGCGAGAAGCTTCCGGGTAGTTCTGGCGAATGCATCGAGCTTGTCAACCCGGCCACAGAAGAAATCCATGCGCGCGTACCTCACGGGCAAGTCGAGGACGTGGATCGTGCCGTTCGGGCAGCCCGCCATGCTTATGATGAAGGCCCCTGGCCGCGCATGACTCCCACAGATCGGGGCAAGCTGATGTACCGACTGCGCGACCTGGTCGAAAAGCATGCTGACGAACTGGCGCTACTGGATACGCAAGACATGGGCAAGCCTTATCATCACGCTCGTAATCATGACGTCCCCGGCGCAATGGAATTTCTACGCTTTTATGCTGGATTTTGCGACAAGATCCGGGGCAGCGAGGTTCCATGTGGACCGGACAAGCATGTTTACATAGTGCGGGAACCTTTAGGAGTCGTGGCGGGAATTCTCCCCTGGAACTTTCCCCTGGCAATTGCCACGCAAAAATTGGCGCCCGTTTTGGCCTGTGGAAATACGATCGTTCTCAAACCGGCCGAGCAGTCGCCGCGCTCAGTCCTGCGCCTAGCTGAACTGTGCCTGGAGGCAGGTTTTCCGCCAGGGGTAGTCAATGTGGTTACGGGCCTAGGTGAAACGACAGGGGCATCGCTGGTTTCTCATCCAGCGGTGGACAAGATCTCTTTTACCGGCTCAACTGAGGTCGGTCGACTCATCATGCACGCTGCTGCTGAACAGATTCGCAAGGTAACCCTTGAGCTGGGTGGAAAAACTGCCAACATTGTATTTCCTGATGCGGACCAGGACGCCGCACTGGCTTCCGCCATCTTTACCAGCTTTTACAACAGCGGCCAGGTTTGCACCAGCGGTTCTCGACTGGTGGTTCATCGTAGGATTCACGACAAGTTTTTGGAAGATCTCACTGGAAAAATCAATCTCTTGAACATAGGTGACCCCATGAAGCCGGACACCAAGCTCGGGCCCCTGGTATCGCGCCAGCAGTATGAAAAGGTGAACGGTTACATCGCACTCGGGCAGCAGGAGTACCCGTTTATCTCCTGCGGTAAACGGAGCGGCGTAACCGAGCGGGGTTTTTATGTCAACCCGGTGATCTTTGACCGCGTACATCCTAAGGCCCGGATCGCTCAGGAAGAGATCTTTGGTCCGGTCTTGTCGGTGATCGAGTTTGAAAACGAAAACGAGGCTGTACAGATTGCAAACCAGACTCGGTACGGGCTCGTCACCGCGATCTGGACCAACGACTTGACACGAGCGCACCGGCTGGCCGCTCAAGTGGATAGTGGAGTGGTTTGGATCAACTGTACACGAGGCGGCGCTGTTTCGATCCCCTTTGAGGGCCATCGCGACAGCGGGATCGGGGTGGATGGAGGCGTGGAAGTCGTGGAAAGCTTTACGAAGCTAAAAAGCGTGGTCGTCAATTTGGATCCGACACCCCACCCGTGGGGAGCTTGAGGGTTAAAAGTAGAAAATAAGCCTGAGGTAGCTCCGAACCCAGAGGAAGTATCCATGAAGTATCTATTGAGATTTTTGGGGCAGCAGTAATGATTGACCACATGACCGGCTCTGAGGCCGTCATCGCTCAGTTGCTCGCGGAAGGCGTTCGGGTGGTCCTAAGTATACCCGGCGGGCACAACCTTCCTATTTGTAATGCAGCTCTTGATCATCCGGAACTGCGATTTATAGCCTGTCGGCACGAGCAGGAAATGGCGTTCATCGCCAACGGATTTGCACGAGCCAGTGGTAAAATCGCCGTGCCATTGGTAATTACAGGACCCGGTGTCGGCAACTGTATCACTCCGCTCGCCGATGCCTATGTTGATTCGGTGCCCATGGTTGTAATTGCGACTCATGTGGAGAGACGACTCGAAGGTCGAGGGGCATTTCACGAATTGAAAGATCAAACGGCACTGCTCGGCTCAGTCACAAAATGGAACACAAGAGTTGAACAGGCGGAGGAGATCCCAGACGCCATTCGAACTTCCTTCCGAAAGGCTTACGAAAATCGCCCGGGCCCTACGGCTGTAGAAATTCCGGTAGACCTGCAGACCCAGCGCGCTGCAGTGAATATTTATCCTTCAGGTGACCTTCCGATGTGTTCAGCAGATCCGGCGGCGGTAACGGAAGCCGCCCGCCGGCTGACAAAAGCTCAAAAACCTTTGCTCTACGTCGGAAATGGAGCGAATTCCACCAACTGTTCCAGTGAGTTAATTCAGTTGATGGAGCGATTGCAGGCACCCTGCTTCACGACAGCGTTGGCCAAAGGCGTGGTGCCGGAAGATCATCCCCTGAGTTTGGGCTGGGGGTGGGTTGAGCGTGGACCTGCCCGTCCTTTCCTGCAGGAGGCGGATGCAGTTCTGGTGGTTGGCTCCTCGCTGGATGAGGTTGAAACTCAAGGTTGGACACTTCCCCTTCCTCAGGAGCTGATTCAAATTGACACCTGTCGAGAGATGATCGGGCGCAATTATCCAGCGTCCGTAGCACTGGTTGGCAATGCCAAGAGGGTACTGGCCCAGCTATTGCAAGAGGTGCCACCTACTCCATCAGGGACTGCCTGTTCGCGGGCAATAAGAATTGATGAACTGAAAAGTGGAGTGCTTTCACGGGTACGACAAAAGCGCGCCTGGCAATTTGTTAATGCGATTCAAGAGGCTCTGCCACGAGACGCAATCGTCACCAACGACGCGTGCATTGCCAACGGTTGGGTTATGTGCTTTTTAAAGCGGTACCTTCCGCGGACTTTTAACCTGACGCGCAGTATGGCTGCACTAGGTTATGCCTTTCCGGCGGCTATGGGAGCCAAGCTGGCATATCCAGACCGGCAGACAGTAGCGGTTTTGGGGGACGGTGGATTTCTGTTTAGCGATCATTCTCTGGCAACCGCAGTTCAGTACGGAATCAGTGCTGTAGCCGTGGTTTTTAATAACAACTGTTACGGATCGATAAAGCGCAAACAGGAACACCAGTTTGGCCGAACGATCGGAGTAGAGCTGCACAATCCAGATTTTGTGGCACTCGCGCAAGCGTACGGCGCGGCCGGCACGCGGGCTGAAGAACCGGAGCAGCTCTATGACGCTTTAACGGCTGCATGGTCGCGAAAGCTGCCTACGCTCATCGAAGTGCCTTTGGAGATGGAAAATGATTACTTCTGAGGTTTCTTATCTGAAGAGTTCGGCCATTTTGAAACCGGACGATTTGGTTCGCATGTACCGGCTCATGCTTCTGAGCCGCCGCTTCACGGAATGCTCGCTGGAGTGGTACAGGGAAGGACGACTGCCGCATGGGCTGCATCCCAGCATTGGACAAGAGGCAATTGGCGTGGGGGCATGCTATGGACTGCGTCCTGGCGATTGGGTGCTCCCCTCGTTGCGCACCACCGAAGCATTCTGGACCCGCGACGTCAGCATCCTGCAGCAATTGAATGCCGAGATGGGTAATGCCGCTAGTGTATCGCGGGGCAAAGAGGCCTCGCACCACGCAGGATATCCCGGCAATGGTATTCTCTCTGGCACCTCGATTGTCGGTGGCTCAATCCCTGTGGCCGTGGGCGCCGGGCTGGCGCTGCGGATGCAGGGTACCGACCATGTGGTGATTAGTTTCTTCGGTGATGGAGCATCCAACCGGGGGGACTTTCATGAAGCACTGAATCTGGCTTCGGTTTTAAAGGTCCCGGTGGTTTTCGTGTGCGAAAACAACGGCTACGCTCAAACAGTTCCTGCATCCACCGCCATGGCCCTAAAAGATATCGCCGACCGGGCCGCGGGTTACGGGATGCCGGGCTTGGTGATCGACGGTCAGGATGTGGAGGCCGTTTATCAGGCTACCCAGTCAGCAATCCAGCGGGCGCGCACCGGGGTTGGTCCAACGCTTTTGGAATGTAAGACCAATCGGTTCAGGGTCCATCACCCCTTCTTTGAGGAAGATCGATCGCCTGACGAAGTTGCGCGTTGCTGGGAACGTGATCCGATTGAGATTCTGGGGGCGCGGCTTAAGGAAAAAGGCTGGCTGGGCCAGGCCGATATTGAAAGGATGGAACAGCAAATCCGGCAAGAACTCGAGGAGGCGATTCGCGAGGCCGAGGCCGTGCCGACCCCCACTCCGGAGGAGGTATTCACTCAGATCTACGCTGAGTCGCTGGGAGAAATGGGGCTGTGAGGTTATTGAGAGGCAATCAGGCTCTTTGTGAAGCTCTGACGCAGGAAATGACCCAGGATGAGCGGGTCTTCGTAATGGGCGAGGATGTAGCCGCACACGGTGGCATTTATCGCGTCACTGAGGGACTCCTTACTTGCTTTGGTCCAACTCGGGTCATGGACACGCCTATCTCGGAATCGGGCTTCGTAGGATTGGCTGTTGGCGCTGCTATGCTGGGAATGCGGCCCGTGGTCGAGATCATGTCTTGCGGCTGGATAACTGTAGCCATGGATCAAATTGTCAACAGCGCTGCCAAGGTGCGCTACGTGAATAACGGGGGTATGCACGTGCCCGTGGTGATACGTACGGTGATTTCAGGCTCAGGCAACGTCTACACGGGACAGGAACTTGAGGCTTGGTTCTTCCACGTGCCTGGACTCAAGGTCGTTGCTCCTTCGAATCCTTACGACGCCAAAGGTCTCTTGATTTCTTCCATTCGTGACCCTGACCCCGTGATTTTTTTCGAGCACAAATCTCTGTACAGCATGCGCGGGGAAGTTCCGGAAGAAACTTACGTGTTGCCCTTTGGCCAGGCAAAAGTCCGCCGGGAAGGTTCTGACGTGACTGTGGTTGCGTATTCTGGGATGGTTGCCGTTGCAGAAGAAGCTGCCCACGAACTCGCAGGAGAGGGTGTCGAGGCTGAAGTGATCGACCCTCGGACTCTCGTGCCGTTTGATAAAAAGACGATAGTGGAGTCTGTCTGCAAGACTGGCCGGCTAGTTGTCGTTCATGAGTCAGTGCGGCGTGGGGGTGTGGGGGCCGAAATAGCGGCAGCTGTAATTGACAGTGACGCCTTCGGGTATTTGCGCGCGCCCATCCTCCGAGTTACCAACCCAGGAGTTCCTATTCCTTTCAGTGCGACGCTTAGAAAAATCGTTTCTCCGGGCAAAGATGAGGTCGTGGCTGCAGTGCGGCGAGTTATGGCGTACGCCTAGGGGATCAAGTGGCTACGCCGGTGAAGATGCTGCGCCTCAGTAAGGAGATGACGACTGGTGAAGTGGTCGAATGGCTCAAGTCGTCAGGTGAGCTCGTGGAAAAAGGAGAACCTTTATTGACGGTCTTAACTGAGAAGGCAAATGTAGAGTTGGAGGCGCCCGCCAGCGGTGTTCTCTTAAAGGTGCTGATAAAAGCCGGACAGGAAGCAACGGTGGGAGCCGTTTTGGGTTGGATTGGCCAGCCTGGTGAGGAGCCGGAAATTTCCTCTACCATGGTGTCATCAGCTTCGCCTCGTGTAACCACAAGTCACCCGCTGAAAACACAAAACATTGCTAGTCCGTCCGCTGAATTAGTCCAGTCTGGCAGAGTGAAAGCCTCCCCGGTTGCACGGCGACTAGCCGCGCAACACAGGATGCCTCTCGAGGCGGTTCAAGGGAGTCGTCCTGATGGACTGATCACCCAGGCAGATGTGGAGAAGGCGATTGCATCAGCCGGAACGGGCCCAAATGTTGAGCCGGGGGATTTTGAACGCCTGCCGCTCGCGGGTCTTCGCAAAGCAATGTTTGAAAGCATGACACAAAGCAAGCGTCATGCTGCCGAAGTCACAACGGTGGTAGACGTGGATATGGGAGCAGTCGCGGAGGCGAAAAGGAGCGCATCCTTCTCTTACACCACTGCTGTTGCCAAGGCCGCTGCCCTGGCATTGCGAGAGCACCGCATTCTTAATTCTTCTGTGGATGGATCTGAAATCCTTTTGTGTAAGCGTGTGCATGTGGGGGTAGCAGTGGATACTCCTCGCGGACTGACGGTCGCGACGGTGGTGGACTCTGATAGAAAATCTCTGGCGCAAATCGACAAAGAGCTAAGGCAATTTTCAGCCCAGTTGAAGTCAGGGTCTCCTTCCGCACGACCCGAAGCGGCGCCAACCTTTACTGTGACAAACTCCGGCGTGCTCGGATCGCTGCTGTTCACCCCCATTATCAACCCGCCTCAAAGCGCGATCCTTGGAATGGGGAAGGTGCAGGAAAGACCTGTAGTCAGAGAGGGGCACATTGTCGCGCGACCTGTCATGTATCTGTGTCTCACTTACGATCATCGAATAATCGAGGGGGCTGAAGCCGTACGTTTCCTGCAGTCGGTCAAGAGCTTCCTTGAGAATCCTGCGACACTTGAACGAATACCTGGAGTGGAGCCTAGTAATGAATCTGTCAAAACTGAGTATTGACGGAGGTAGTCCGGTAAGGAGCAAGTTCTTGCCAATGCGCCGCGTGAATTATGGTTATGAAGAACTCCACCAAATCTTGGAAGTGTTCGAGCGAGGGGTCTTTTGCTCGGTGTACCCGGACGCGCCGAAAGTGCGGATGCTGGAGAGCGCCTTCGCTGCCTATAGTGGCAGCACGCACGCAGTGGCTTTTAACTCTGGAACTACTGCTCAGCACGCCTCGTTGGTGGCAGCGGGAATCGGGCCTGGTGATGAGGTGATTATCCCTCCCCTTACCTTTGCATCCACCGCCTACACTATCCTGATGATGGGTGCGAAACCTGTATTTGCAGATGTCGATGACGATACCATCATAATAGATTCAACACGCGTGGCGGAGGCGATTACGAGTCGCACTCGCGCCATCGTTCCTGTACATTGGTTTGGACACCCAGCCGCCATGGAGAAATTGCTCGAGTTGGCTGATGTTCATCGACTGACCGTGATCGAAGATTGTGCCCACGCCTACGGTACGGCCTATCGTGGAAAAAAGGCTGGGACCATGGGTGCAATGGCTTGTTGGAGTCTGCAGGAAGGGAAAATGATCACCGCAGCCGGAGAAGGCGGGCTACTGACCACTAATGACGATCGACTGGCCGAGATTGCCCGATCGGTTTGCGACCATGGGAAAGACAAGGGTGCAAAGCAGTCTGGGTCTCTCCGCTACTGGATCGTCCGCGTGGGAAACAATTATCGACTTTCGGAAATTCAGGCAGCTTTTGCTTTAGCGCAGCTGAATAAAATTGAAGCCCTAAGGGCGGCCCGCAAGGATCACACGGAGTATTTAGACAACGCGTTAACTGATCTTCCGGGATTGCGCCGGCCTCAGCCCTGGAATGATGTCGAGTTGTCTTATGCCTACTACCCTCTACGATTTGATGAGGAGTACTTCCGGGTCGACCTCAGCCAAATTTCTGCTGCTCTGACGGCCGAGGGGATCGGCAACGCCACAATGCGTGAAGAGCTGTGTCCCCTGCATCCACTGTTCATTGACCACTGCGGGACTGTCAGTTTGCCGGTTGCGGAGCGCATTGCACGCGAACTGGTGCTGCTTCCGCTCTACCCCGACCTTTCTCGTGCTGATCTGAATGACATCATCGCCGCAGTGAGTAAAGTAGTTGCAACATACGCCTGAACGACTGAGGCAGGCGACTTGAGGTCGTAAGTTGCTCTCTGGATTCAACGTCGATTCAACTCAGTTTGATTAGAGAAGGTTAGAAAGAGATGAGTACCCGTGTTGCTGTAGGTCGATTCTGGACGGAATCGCATTCTTTTTCGCCGCTACTCACCAACATGGAGATGTTTAGATGTGGCTTGCTGGCTGAAGGTGATGAGCTTTTATCCAAGCTGCGCGGCACAAGGACGGAAGTGGGTGGTTTCCTCAGCGTTTTGGATCAGGAAGAAGTTACTGTAGTGCCGACGTTGGCTGCTCAATGCATGTGCGGAGGCCCGCTCGAGCAGACGGTCTGGGAAATGCTACGCGATAAGTTGTTGAACCGATTAGCTCAGGCATTGCCCGTACATGGCGTTTTGCTGTCGATGCATGGCGCCATGGTTGCCGAAAACGAGGATGACTGCTGTGGGGCACTGTTAGTTGGGGTCAGACGAGTGGTTGGCCCTGACTTACCTGTCATCGTTGTGCTAGACATGCACGGGAATCTGACGCGTCAATTAGTGGAAAACGCGACTGCGATTATTGCCTACAAAACTCATCCTCACCGCGATTTCAAGGAGAGAGGTGAGCAGGCCGCACGCCTCCTGCTCAGAACGATTCGAGGTGAAGTGCGGCCCGTGATGGCGATGACTCCCTTGCCGATGATCCTGGGAATTGAAACGGCTCTTCAACTCGAGCTCATCGCAGAAGGCGCGGCTCTGGAAGAATCCGGTGAAATTTTAGCATCTTCTGTTATGTATGCCACTCCGGGACTGGATGTAGAGGACCACCAGGCGCTCAGCGCATTAGTCGTAACTGACAATGATCTGGAACGAGCGCGACGCCTCGGTCAGCAGCTAATGTGGAAAGCCTGGCAGCAACGCCACCGGGTGAAGACAGATCGGCAGACGGGGCTGCCTTTGCCGGAAGCAATTTCCAAAGCCCTTGAGCACCCACCAGGTACTGTGGTCATGGCAGATTGGGGCGACGCCATAACCGCTGGTTTGCCGGGAGACAATGCCGAACTGGTTGCTCATCTGCTGGAGCGAGGGGTGAAGGAACGGGCCTGCTTAATGATCAATGATCCTGACCTGGTAAGGCGCTCAATTTCAGCAGGCGTCGGTAACACCGTTAGAGGACCGATCGGCGGTCGCTGGGGCGCTCCCTACTACAAGCCGGTGCCGGTCGATGGCCGCATCCGGTTGCTCTTTGATGGTCTATTGCCTCCTAGTCACGAAGACAATCCGGGTCACTTGATCATTTCCAACACCAGCATGGGACAGACCGCGGTGGTCCAGGTAGGAGAATCCATTACAGTCATCGCAACATCGGTGCCCGTTGCCCAGACTGAACCCACCGTCTTCCGGGCGGTCGGCGTGGAGCCGTCAGATTACCGGATCGTGTTGTGTAAGACCGTTCTCCAGCACCGAATGCACTTTGCCCCGATTGCAGTAGGCTTTATCGATCTTGCCACGGGTCGATTCGGTGAAAATAAGAGCGTGCTGGGGAGACAATTGATTTTTCCGTTTAAAAAGAGGGATCCAAAATCCGCTTATCCCTTCCGTGACTTCAGTGACAGCGAAATCCGCCATCGTCTCGGTATGGAAGTATGAGTCAGAAAGTAAAGTTGCAAGACCTCCGCAGGTGCTGCGCCGGCGCCGTAGAACTTAGGCAGTGTCTCGGGTTTCTTGCCGACGGATAGTACTTTGGTCGAGACATTCAAGTGGGCCATGAGAAGACGCTTGAGCCATTGACGGCCCTTCAGGTGAAAGCTCTGAGTGCTAAGGAAGAGCTACTAGGGCGTCAGGATTTAATGGTGGAGTTCGGACTGCAGCCCGGGCTGGATTCTTCACAACCGCACTGCTTTTGAGGATTATCTGAACTGGAGCGGCGCCGACATTATGTTCGGCTCTGGCTCAAGGCCAAGGGCGGATGAGTTAGCTGTAACCGGGCAGGCTTATTTAGTGGACAGTGGGTGGAGCGGTGATTTGAAGGGTGCGGTAAAAGTCCACTGTAGCGGGCGAAACATGGCTCACTTCGAGTAGTCGCCACCTTGCTGCAACGTTCTGACGACCTCTTTGTGTTTCTCGTGAAGGTGCGCCAGCGATTCCTCCCGCGGCGGCAGGCGTTTGAATGGGATCCTATGCAGGGCGTCGAAGCCCTCGACGTGTCTTGAGGGCCATCCTACCTCGTGGGCAAAGCGGATTTGAGTGGCTACTTCCCACTCTACAATCTCACGGGGCCAGATTCCCTCTGCACCCTGCGTCATAAGAGCGGCGAGTTCGATTTTTCTCTCGATCAATTCCTCTGGAAGGTCCAGCCACATGTTCGCCTGAAACTGCATCGTGCTAGCGGGGATC
>DASYPF010000150.1:0-10338 GCA_036006905.1 Acidobacteriota bacterium | reverse complement strand
TGAACGTCGGGAAAGTCCAGCGTCGGGATGCTGCCCACAACGTAATTCACGTTCGTGAGCCCGTAATAGGACGCCAGCTGGGGATCGAAATTGATCATCAGATCGCCGTCTACGAACTCGAGCGAGATGTAATTGCGCCCGGTCCAGTTGTTGTCGAAGCCTTGCTGGAAGAAGGCCAGCGGAATCCGGCGCGTAAGCACCGGATACATGCTGGGAAATGGATCAAGGAACACGTTGTAGGAATAAGTTCCCGCCGGCGCGTCTTGAGCCAGCTGCAATTGCACTTTCCAACTGGGATCGCCGTCGGATTGCGTCAGTTGCAGCGGCAGCGTATTCGTTCCGCTCGCGACAAGTTGGTCGCCGTGATACAGGTCCATTTTCAGATCGACGGCGGCGGCGCCTCCCCCACCTCCGCCTCCACCGGGATTCACGGGCAGTGCTGGCCCGACGCGAATCCCGCCGCCAAGACCTGCCCGCGAACCGGCGCCTCCCGCGATGCGCAGAACCGGCGTAACGCCGGAGCCCGGAAATCCGGATCCGCTAGGCTGCACGGGGGGTTGCGTGAGCACGCCGAGCTGATGGCAGTAAAGATGAAATTCTCCCGGCATCATCATCGGCAGCCGGTAGATCTGCACGTCCCCAGGTGACAGCTGAATTTCGACAGACGGGCTCAGGTAGGCGTACTGCGTCATTGCAATCCTCCAGAGTTTCAGGCCTGACTCAACTTGGCCGGCGGGTATGTTGGCAAAGCGGTAAGCCGGGACTTCCTTTTTAGCATCTGCCAGTTCCGTACGATACACCCCGGGGGTCCGCTGTCAAAGGCCAATTTCGCGGTGGAACGCCCGCGACGCCACTCGACAGCCGGCGGACGGTCCTCGGGACTATAGGCTTGGCGTTCCTCGCAACAGCGTTGCGCTGTATTGATATCTCCGATATGCCAAGCCGTGATGACCTTTTGTTGAAATTGAGTTCGAATTGGACGCATGAGCTCAGGAATCTCACAAGTCGGCCAGCGGAGTCAGGGAATCCCGAGAGAGGTTGAGCTCATCTGGAAGGTTGGTGAACTCGTGAGCCGGGCCAAAAAACACTACAGTTGCTGGATGATTTCATGACCGAACGGTGGGCAGGACCACAAACTGACGATGCGCCTGATAGGCCACTTTTCGGAACATCTAGGCCGATGTAATACACTTCCATGAGGAGCCTCGTGGTTATTCTCTGAAGCAACGACCAATTGAGCTGAGTGGACTGCTCGATTTAGTTTCGGCGTGATTGCACGACAGAATCGCAATATAACCCGGCGTAACCTCAAGCCGACACAAGAGGCTCGATTCAACATGACTTTCATCGGCGACGCAAACGACACCGCGACCATCCTGGCGGATGCCGACATATTTTTCTTGTCCTCGGGTTATTTCGCAGATTCGGATGCCGACGAAATCGGGTCCATTCAAATCGACTTCGATTCGGCCTTCCAAAACCGGGGCTTGCCCTCCTATTGGGGAAGCGGACAAAAAGTCTACGCTTTGGCTCAGGTGTACGACCTCGTATTGCCGCTCAAACTCGATCAGGCCGCTACCTATCTCAGCCGTCTCGGTGCCATGGCAGGCGCTTACCTGGCGAACCGCGATGACAGGCGTGGGTCCCCTGAGGATCCATTTCGCGGGCGCGTCATGGCCGCCTGGGGCGCCATTACAGCCAATCGCGATGACAAATGGAATACAGACGTCGATACCTCCGGACTATTCCTGTACGCGATGACCGCCTTTGCCCGTCGCGTGGTCGATCGACCCCATCTCTATCCCCAATTCCACGACCAGGCAATCGATCTCATCACCGCGGCCATCGAAACCTATCTGGACTTCCGTCCTGAACTCCATCTAGCCGACGATGATCCATTCGCTTATTTCAAATTTCCGCGGGGCTACCGCACTCTCAAGTGCGACAACGGGGCTGATGGCTGCGATACCTACCACGACGGAGCCGGCCATCCTCTCCCCTACAACCAGAGCTTTTCCATGTTCAAAGCGCTCGCCGAACTGGCCTTGGCGGCCAACAGCAATCTTTACCGCGGCTCCCCCGACGCGACGCCCGGCCACCTGATGCTCGCCACCAAAGAGATACCCCTCGCTATCGCGAAGAACGTCGCTTACCGCGCGGCGAATCTACGCACAAAGACGCTCTCCGACCTCACTCCCTACTACGAATGGGATTACAAGGAGAACGGTGACGTCGAAGACATCGGTCACGCGCAATTCGAACTCGGCTGTCTGGCCGTGATCCTCGAGGACCAGGTCCGGCTCGACGCACTCCTCGCCGCCGCCGGCCGAGCCGAGCGCGTCCCCCTCAAGCCGTCCCTGTTCGTCCGTCTTGCCAATACCTTCCTGAGAAAAGTCTGGCAGAACAACGTTCTCAGTCACGAGATCGACGGGGGAGGTGACACCGGCTTCAACTCCGAATGCACCGGCTGGATTCCACTGGCGCAATTCGATCCATGGGTGTGGACGCGTTCTCGCGATACCATCTTCAACACCAATCCACCCAGCTTGGTCGTGGGCAACCACGGAGCTCTTCTTCGCTACAGGGGGTTCAACTCCATGAAATACCTTACAGATTTCGCAGGTCAGAATTGGCTGATCACACCCGCCTCCCTCGCCGTAGGAGAAGCACCCCCAACCAGCATTCTTGACCAAAAATGGCTCCTCGTTCTCTCTGGCGTCGTCGTCGCCAACCAGAGAGGAGACAACAGTGGTCAGTGGAATCATCAAACCGTGTCGTTCATTCCAGACATGGCAGGAACCGACGACCCCACTTCGACCTCTGGGCCGTTGAATTGGGCCATCAGCCAGCACTCCATCCCGAAGCCACCAGGCGTTGTAGGGACTGATTATCTCATCAGATTCTCACTAGAAGAGTGGTCGCCGTTCGTGTCCCTCGGGTCAGTCTTCGACCAGGGTCAGTCCATCAATGCCGGCTTTGCCGTGGACGTTTGGCGTCCCAATCACTTCGAGAGCGGCACAAGTGTCGTTACCGGCCAACCAATCAGTAACATCTTCACCGGAGTCAATGCCGATCTAGCCGTCAACGATTCCGACGCTTGGCTTTACCGGCTCAGTTACAACATCACCTTACTCGGCAGGATTGTTTTCATAGCGCCTCCCGTCATCTTTTGAATGCGAGCGCTGAACAGGATGCCCAGTCGACAAAGTAGTGTCACGTTCGCAGGGATTTTTGGCAGACATGCTCGGAGCGATGCGGTCGTTGTGACGTTCGCCGCTCTCCATCTGCAGAAGCGGGATCCGATCCAGTACGCGCACGGCAGAATAAAGCTGATTGACTTGTTGGACTCCAAGAGGTGGAGTCTACTCCACGCTGTCGGCTTCCTTACGCTTGCGGCTGCATTTTTCTTGCGGTCGTCTTGTGGTAGGGATAATGAATGATAAAGGACGCTATCGCCAATCTCCGGCCAGAGGTCGTGGAAAACGGCTGAACCGCGTCGATTAGTCTAGAAAGTTCAAATCGATCATAGGGTTGTCAGATCCTAGAATGGAGACCGTGATGACTGAAGTGAACGTCCTTTATCATTCACGATCCAGACGGACCTGAGTGCCATCTTGCGAATGTCTGAACCTGAAATCCGGCACACAACTGGCACGCAGCTAATTACAGACAATCAATATCCAAGTAGCTCCCAAATATGAGCTGACTGATCGGCCGTCAGTCGGCGCGTTCAAGAGGGAAAACTTTGACAGCTTCGGCTCCGACAGCCAGCATGGATCGTCCTCAAGTCTTGATTCTTGGTCAACATCCGAATCTGGTTCGGCCTGTCCGGCCCGCCCTGCTCAAGACTTGAACGTCCACCAAGAGATTGCCTGGCGAGCAGTGTGGTATAGGCGCCTGCGCTCCCACCTTCCCGCGGCCTGAACAACCCCCCTTTCCATTCTGTGTTCTCGGCCGAAGTCGTCTTCGTGTCCATTTTTTCCCCACTCAACCCGCGCCCTTTCACAGCCGGCGTTTTTCCAGCGGTGCTCCCTGTCAAGGGTCTGCGATGAACGCGAACAAGCTGCGCCCTTGACAGGTCCGCGCCGCTGAACGCCTCAAACCGTTCGCGGGTTTCGCGAAGAAAAAATTTGTTTTTATAAGGAGAAGACAATGCAAAACACAACCGAAAGAAAAGACGTATACAGCCGCATCACCGCGCAGATTGTGGAGTATCTGGAGAAGGGTGTCCGCCCCTGGATACGTCCATGGAACGCGGAGCACGCCGCCGGACGGATTACCCGTCCCCTGCGGCACAACGGCCAGCCCTACTCCGGAATCAACGTGCTTTCCCTCTGGATGTCCGCCTTGGGGCAGAGTTTTGCCGCCCCTATCTGGATGACCTTCCGCCAGGCCAGCGAACTGAACGCCCACGTCCGCAAGGGCGAGAAAGGCTCGCTTGTGGTCTTTGCCAACGCCATCACCCGCACCGAGCGCGACGATAAGACGGGCGAGGATGTCGAGCTCGAAATCCCCTACATGAAAGGCTATACGGTTTTCAACGTCGAGCAGATCGAAGGCCTGCCGGAAATCTACTATGCGAAGGCCGCACCGACTCTTGCTCCCGTGACTCGCATTGGCCACGCGGAGAAGTTCTTTGCCAGCATGGCCGCCACGATCAAACACGGCGGAAATCGCGCTTACTATGCGCAGGAACTGGACTACGTGCAGATGCCGCCCTTCGAAGCCTTCCGTGATGCCGAGAGCTATTACTCCACTCTCGCCCACGAATTGACGCACTGGACGAAGCACCCGCAGCGCCTCGACCGCGACTTCGGCCGCAAGAGCTGGGGCGATGAAGGTTACAGCCGCGAGGAACTTGTCGCCGAGCTGGGCTCTGCCTTCCTGTGCGCCGACCTCGAATTGCACCAGGAACCGCGCGAGGACAACGCCGCCTATATTGCGACATGGCTGGAGGTTCTCAAGAACGACAACCGTGCCATTTTCACGGCAGCCGCCCATGCCCAACGAGCAACCGATTACCTCAACCAGAAGGCCGCCGCGCAGGTTCCCGAGGCCTGCGCGGCTTGATTTTGATACGGCCCGCCTTCCCACTTCTGGCGAGAGTGCCGCGAGCACTTCGGCGTTTTCCTTTTCCGGGGCCCCCCTGGGAATCGGGATCGGCGGCGATTCCCCGATTTCGCGATAGCCCGCGGGTATCAATGCGAGACGAGGAAGTCTTGGACTCTTTCCTTTCGCCTGCTTAGTCTCGCCCCAAGCTAGTCAGTCGCGCTCCTGAAAAAACAGCGCACCCATAAAGGAGAGCACCCGAGTGAACAGGATTCGTCTGTCCCGAGCCAAGATTTTTCCATTCGTACTGCGCCATCCCATCCGTTGCACTGCCGCCGCACTCTTCCTGGTCGCTCCCGCCTACGCGCAGCAGAGCGATCCTTGGGACAACGCGGTGAACGTCCTCAAAACGGCTTTCACCGGGCCGATCGCCACCGGACTGAGTCTGGTGGCGATCGTTGTCGGCGGATTGATGTTTGCCTTTGGCGAGGGCCAGTCGAAAAAGGTCTTCGCCGGCATCGTGTTCGGCATCGGCATGGCCGTGGGCGCAGTGAACTTCATGGCGTGGCTGTTTCCGTAATCAGCCATGCGCACGAACCGAGTCTACAAGGTGATGAATCGTCCACTAACGATTCTGGGAGCGGAGCGGCGCCTGTTTTTCGTCGCTCTGCTCGTGGGGGCCGGAATCTTCAACTTGGTGCACAGCCTCGCAGGCGGGGTTCTTCTCTTCGTCGCCGGACTGATCGCGGCACAGAGGGCTACCAAGTTCGACCCCGAGATTCTGCGAATACTGTTGAACTCGGCCAAGTTCAAATCGCGTTATGACCCCATGAAGTGGGAGCCGCTCCAAATACGGATCAAGTCGAATGTTTAAGTTGAGCGAAATCGTCAAGGACTGGAAGGAATCAGGGGCGCTGCAGGCGCATATCAACCTCTACGGCTTCTGGGACGAAGAAACCTTTCTGACCAAGTCGGGCGACTTGGGCATGGTTCTCCGGGTCAAGGGCATCGACTACGAAAGCCTGGACCACGCGAGCCGCGACCATGCCGTCAAACGGCTTGAGGCCTCCCTTCGGGCTCTCGATTCGCGCGTGCGGGTCTATCAGGTGCTGTTCAAAACGAATGAACCCGCGATCCCGCACCTGGAATACACCAATCCCCTGGTCAAAGCGGCCATCGACAAGCGGATGGCCTACTTTGCCGCCAAGGCCGACCAGTTGTACTCGATTGATCTCTATTGGATCGTCGTAGTTCAGGGCAGCTATACGAAGAGCACGATTTGGGAGGCCCTGCGCAAAGTGCCGACCGACATTGGCGGCTCGTTGCGCGACGTCCTCGCACTCTTTTCCCGCGACCAGCAACGCACGTTTCTCCGTGCACAGATTGACCGCGACCATCTGCTCCTCCGTCAGAACGTTTCGGGTTTGATTGGGCAGCTCAGCGATCTCGTCGAGATCCAGCTGCAAGGGGCCGAAGAAGCCTTCCGCACATTGCGGCGCTTCATCAATTTCGGCCCCTTTAAAATTCTTTGCTCGCACTTAGCGGGCAGCCGTTACCTCGACTTTCAGCTCTGCGACTCGGAGCTTGAAGCACACCGTGGGCACCTGCGCCTCGACGAGTACTACGTCAAGGTTTTCACGCTGAAGGAGCTGCCCGGTGAAACTCGCCCGCTCCTGCTCAAGGAACTGTTCGAGATCGGCACCAATTTCCACGTCGTCACCGAATGGAGGGCCATCGACAACGGGCGGGCGCGGAAGGGAATCGCCTCGCGCCGCCGGCATCACCACAACACCAAGACCAGCTTTCTTTCGAACCTGGAGGAGAAAAAGACTCAGGGACCACAAGACGAGCTGGTGGATGACTCGAAGCAGGCGGCAGTCGAAGAACTGGGCGAGTGCCTGAAAGCCATTGGCAATGACGGAAAGTATTTTGGGGAATTCACGCTCTCGGTCGTCCTGTATGACAAAGACCCGCTAAAGATCGAGGAAGCAATCCCGGAATTCCAGAAGGTCTTCACCAGTCACGATGGGCTTCTCTACGAAGAGCGATACAACCTGCTGAACGCCTTCTTTGCCACCGTTCCAGCCAATTACGCCTTCAATCTGCGCAAGCAGGAGATGCTGAATACAAACTACGCCGACCTGTCTTTTCTTTTCACGATCGACCAGGGAAAGCAGTCGAATGAGCATCTCGGGAGCGAGTACCTCGCTGTCCTCGAAACGGACCACGCAACCCCTTTCTACCTGAACCTGCACGACCAGGATGTCGCGCACACGCTAATTCTCGGCTACACCGGGTCCGGGAAGTCTTTCCTGCTCAACTTCCTGATTCAGAATCTGCAGAAATACGACCCGCTGACCTACATCTTCGACCTCGGCGGGAGCTACGAGAGCCTGACCCAAATCTTCCGTGGCTCTTACCTAAACGTTGGTCTTGAATCCGGGGTGTTCACGATCAATCCCTTCTGTCTCGAACCATCGCTAGACAACCTCAATTTCCTGTACCTGTTCGCCAAGGTACTGATCGAAGGGAACGGAAAATATGAACTGACTGGCCAAGATGAAAAGGGTCTCTATGCCGGAGTCGAACGGATGTACAAGCTCGAACCGGAAAGTCGAACACTGACCAACTTTGCCTCGATGCTGGGACCGCTCGGCGAGCGCCTGCATCGCTGGACGCGCGCCGGCCAATTTGGCTATGTCTTCGACAACGAAGAAGACTCGCTGACCTTCAGCCGCTTTCAGACCTTCAACTTCGACGGCATGCAGCAGTACCCAGATCTACTGGAGCCGCTGCTCTTTTACATCCTGCACCGCGCCTCGAACCAAATCGAAGACTCTGCGCTCACCGCCACCTTCAAGGCCTTCATCCTCGATGAGGCCTGGATCTTTCTCCGCAATCGCACCATCCGCGACTACATCACGCGCGCTGAGAAGACCTGGCGCAAGAAGAACGCTGCCATGATCTTGGCTACCCAGTCCGTGCATGAACTGGTCGAGTCGGACATGTTGGCCGTGGTGAACGAGTGCTGTGCGACGAAGATATTCCTGGCCAACCCCAGCATCGATCACAAACTCTATGCCGAGATCTTCCACCTCAACGACACCGAACTTGAACTACTTTCCAGTCTGGTGCCCAAACGCGACCTTCTCATCAAACAGCACGCAAGTTCGAAGAAGGCCCGCCTGAACGTCGATTCGCTCTCCTACTGGATGGCCACCAACAACCCGAAAGACAACGTGCTGAAACGCGACTACCTCGTCCGCTACGGCGCGGTCGAGGGCCTCAAAAAGCTAGCCCAGGAGTTTCCGTTCATTTCACAGTCCGCATAACCGGAGAAGCCATGAAACGTTACAAGTTGATTGCTGTTTTGTTGGCCGGTGCATCGGTCCTCGGCTCTGCCGAGAACGCTGCCCGAGTCGTCCACTACCACCCGAACGACATCGTCGCCATACGAGCGAAGATGCGCTACACCACGCTCGTCCAGGTTCCCGCTGGCGAGAAGATCATGGAGGCCGCCACCGGCGACAAAGACTTCTGGATCATCGAGGCGGTCCAGAACTACTGCTTCCTGCACCCGGCCAAGCCGGGGATTCATTCCAACTTGAATCTGATCACCGACAAGGGCAACGTCTATTCGTTCACATTGGACGAAGTGGACAGTGGCGATCCCGACCTGAAAGTGGTGATCGAGCCGAGTGATCCTTCCATGCTCTCGGCCATCCACTCTTCGTCCAAGTTCATTCCAGCCGGTGACGTTGACGTTTTCAGAACACAGGCTCAGGCCGCACAGCTCGATGCCGGACATCAGCTCTCCGAATTCAAGAGCGAATATCCGACCAAGTCGCTAAGGTTCGACTACTTCTATCGCAGTCAGAAACCGTTTAACGTCGAAGCCATCTATCACGACACGGACTTTACCTACGTCAAGTCCACGGCCACGGAGAAGTTTGCCATCTATGAGCTGAAGGATGGCAAACCGAACTCCATCAGCTACGAACTGCGGGATAGCACCTACGTCATTCCCAAAGTGGTTGACCAGGGCTACCTCCAGATCGGCAAGAAGCGCATGAACTTCGCGCGGCGCGAGCAGTAGGGAGAGGGACAGCCCATGACAGTACAGACTGAGCAACCGATCGAACAGCAACAAACTGACCGGCCCAAGCTGCGGGACAAGACGGTCAAGCCGGAAGGCACGATTCCGAAGCAGGCGCAGACCTACGTCATCGTTGGTGTCTCGATCGTGATCGTCCTGGCCGTCCTGTTCTCGAATAAACACGCGCAGCCAGCGGCCAAGAACCAGCGCAAAGAGCCCACGGTTGTGATCACCGAAGGCAATGACAAGAAGATCAGCGACTTCGGGCAGGAAATGACTGACGAACAGCGCGCCGCACAAAAAGCGCAGCTGGAAAAGCAGATGCAGGTCCAGGCGCGAAGCCTTGAATCCGCGTCTGTGATGCAGCCAGGCGACACCCGGCAGTCCGTTGGTCCTCAATACGCTGGCTCAGGGCAAAGTACCCCACCGCCGCCGCCCCCAGACCCCCTTATCCAGCACGAGCGCGAGCTGGCGTACAACTCGCGTTTCGCTTCGAACTTCGCGTTTTCTACGGAACGAATTTCCGCCGAGTCCAAAGCCACTTCACCGCCGCAGCAGACTGGCGTTGCGCCGGTCTGGCCTCAGGGCATTTCTGGCAATGCCTCCGATCCGTATCCCACACCCGCGACCGGCAGCCAGCCCGTTGAGAAACGCCATGCAAGCGTGAACGTGAACTCGGCTGAGGGTCAGCCGTACGTTCTGTTCGAGGGAACTGAGCTTGAGACCGCGTTGGTCAATCGCCTCGATGGCGATTTCTCTGGGCCGGTAAAGGTCATGGTGACAAACCCTGTCTATTCGCATGACCGCCAACACGTCTTAATTCCCGAAGGAACCTTTGCTCTGGGCGAGACCAGCAAAGTGCAGGGTTTCGGCCAGCGCCGGTTGGCAGTGGTCTTCCACCGGCTGATTATGCCGGACGGTTACACCGTGGATCTCGACCAGTTTCACGGCCTCAACCAGATCGGTGAGACCGGCCTGAAAGACCAGGTCAACCATCACTACTTCCAAATCTTCGGGGCGTCCATCGCTCTCGGCATCATCGCGGGAGCGGCGGAGAGCTCGAACAGCAGCGCCGGTCTGTCTCAGACCGGCAGTGAAGCCTACCGCTCAGGCATTGCCGGAAGCGTATCCCAGTCCAGCACACAGGTTCTGGATCGGTTCCTGAACATTCCACCGACCGTCACCATTCGTGA
>DASYPF010000149.1:0-21878 GCA_036006905.1 Acidobacteriota bacterium | reverse complement strand
GTATGTTTATTGGCACTGGCAAGATTTTTATCTGAATCGCGAACACCCGGTCCTGGTCAAGCTAGTCTCCGCTGCTGGATTTGCTCTGACCGAAGGAGATATCGAATGGAAATACAAGCAGGACTCAGAAGAATCTTTTTTCCGGCCAAATCCGGAGCGGCGGGCGCTGGCGGGCCGTTGGACCATGTTTCTTTTCTCCCTTTCTCTTTTGGCCCTCTTGTACGCGACGCTGCGGCGGCTGTTTGACCGCGCTGCGGCCGCGCTTTCCGTTGTGGCTTTGACCTTATTCCCCGTGCTTATTGCCCATTCGGTCTTCGTGCACACCGATGTGCCGGCCGCTTTTTTTTATCTTGCTTCCTTTTCGTTGCTGGTCTGCTGGAGCGAGGATCATGCGTCGCGCTGGATTTGGCTGTTGGGTGCTGTTCTGGCCCTGGGGAGTTTGGCGAAATATTCGATGACGCTTGCAGTAATTAACAGCGCCATTGCGGTTGCATTGTTTGCGCGCAGGGGAGAGCGGGCGCGCCAGTTTGCTCGTTTTGCGGTAAGCTTTGCCTTTTTTTTTGGCTTGCTGGCGTGGTTAGGTTATCGATTGCAGCCAGGGTCATTTGTTTCCTTGCACAATCCTCATGCCCAATGGATTCCCCTCCCGAGGTTCTATACGGAAGGGTGGACAATGGTCTGGAAACACAATGCTCTGGGTCATGAAAATGTCTTTCTGATGCAGAACGGTTTCAAAGGACACGCCGCGTACTTTCCACTCGCATTCATATTAAAAACGCCCATTCCCATCCTGATTGGGATTTTGGCCGGAACGTACTTGGTTTTTCGCCGGTCTTACCGCTGGCGCTGGATATGGCTGCTGTTCGCTGGGACGTACTGGTTGGCGTCGATCATCAGCAATCTCAATCTTGGAGTTCGGCACATTCTGCCTGTGCTCGTCCTGATGTGGGTTGCTTTGGCGGCTTCGCTGCAGGCGTCGCTGGTGTTGAGGCGATGGCGCCGGGTGACTGCGTTTCTGTTTCTGTGGTTGATAGTAATGTCGTTTGCTAACTGGGGATCGGAACTTGCGTACTTCAATGAGTTGGTAGGCAGTAAGAACGGCTGGAAATACTTTGGAGATTCCAATGTCGATTGGGGTCATCAGACGGGAAATCTGGCTCGCTTTGTACAAGCGAACGGAATTGCGCCCTTGTATCAGGATCTGTTCTCACGCTTTCCCCTCGCCGTGTATGGCGTCTCTGCTCCTCCTGTGGCAGAAGGAATAGAAGGAGATCACCTCCGGCCCGGCTGGTATGCCATCAGCGCTCACAGACTGGCCACCCGGACAAGCCGGCCATACGATTATTTTCGTGTCGCACAACCGGACCGGACTTTTGGGAATTCCATTTTCTTGTACCGCGTGAGGTAAAGCTAAAAATTAACCGCGAAGGCGCAAAGAACGCGAAGAGAAGTTTAAATCACGAAGAACACAAAGCGCACCAAGCACACGAATGATACTGGAATTTGACGTACGAAGCTGAATACGGAAGCCATCCGAAAAACCCAAGCACTGGTCTTCGTACGCAAGCTTTAGACTGCTTGGTGTCCTTGGTGTCCTTTGTGGTTTAAAGTTTTTTTCTTCGCGTACTTCGCGCCTTCGCGGTTAATTTTTCACACGCCCTGGCACGCGGCGGAACTGAGAAGCTGTGAAAAAATTGAGTAAGCTGAATTCTGGAGCATGAAGGCATGGTTCACGGGGTGCTCGGCGGTGGCACACGACGCTTCGTCGCCTGCTCGAACGCGTACGCGAGCTCGATGAGTTGTGGCTCGCTGCAGGCGGTACCGGTGAAGCTTACGCCATAGGGCGACGGTTTCGCGTTGAATCCCTCTGGGAAGGGCGCGGTCGGCGTGTTCGGCACCATCCCGAACGGGACGATCACGGTCGGGTAGCCCGGTCTGGCTGCGAGGGCGGCACCGCTGGAGCCCGGAAACAGGAGCGCATCCAGCCTGTTCGCCTTCATCACCTCATCGATGCCGTGCGTGCCGCCAAGAGCGATGTCCTTCGCCCGATCGGCCTCGTAGCGCGCGCGATCGGCCTCAACGTCCATCTCGTCCGAGATGTCGAGGTTCGACTGCCCATACCTGATCGCGCCGGCCTTTGTGTGGGTTAGATTCCACTGGCGAACCTCCGTGAGCGTCTTCAGCGGCGCGGAAGGCCCCAGCCTGGCCAGCCATTTGTTGAAGTCGCGCTTCATGCCGTATTTCAGGACGACGGAACAATCCGCGTCTTTGCCTTTCGTATCGTTCACACCCGAGCACATGTTCCACAATAGGAAGTTGTTCTTCGGCTCCTTGTCGACGATGCTCGGGATGTCTGCCGGATCGACGACGATGGCGCCCTCCAGTTTGAGAACGGCGATCGCGTCGGCCATTACTTTGGCCTGTTCCGGGGTGAGACCGCCGCGCGGCTCCTTGGCGCCCGGGGGAGTGATCTTGTCGTAGTAGAAGGCGCGCGGGATGCCGATGCGCGCGCCCTTCAGGCCGTCGACCTTAAGGAACCGCGTGTAGTCGCGGCCAGGCGGGGACGCGCACGTCTTCGTAGCCGGGTCGTTCGGATCCGCCATCGCGCCCTCCAGCGTGGCGAGCATGATGGCCGCGTCGGTCACTGTCTTCGCCATCGGGCCTGCGGTGTCCTGGTCGGCCGTGATGGGAATGACGCCGTATCGGCTGATGCGGCCAACGGTCGGCTTGATGGCCGCCAGCATGTTCTGGTTCGACGGGCTGAGGATGGAGCCCGACGTTTCGGTGCCGACATTGGCGGCCCAGAAGTTGGCCGCGGTGCCGCTCCCCGAGCTTGACCCGCCGGTACCGAGCGCGGGCCTTCCGTCGGAGGTCGCTTCGCGCGGATCGCGGCGAGGATCGTAGGGGTTCATGCCATATCCGGCGACCGCGTTGTAGTTGCCGGGCATCGGCGTCGGCGCGCCGGCCACCCAGTTGGCGAGCTCCGTCATGCCAGTTTTTGCGATGATGATGGCGCCCGCGTCGCGCAGGTTTTTCGTGAGCGTCGCCTCATAGGGCGGGACAAACCCGTCGAACGCGAGGGCGCCGCCGGTCGTCGGCATAGTCGTCGTTTGGATGTTGTCCTTGAGCGCGATCGGGATACCATGAAGCGGCCCGCGCACCTTGCCCTGCGCGCGATCGCGATCGCGTTCGTCGGCCTCCTTCAGCGCGTCGCGATTGACCGTGATGGCCGCGTGCAGCTTGTCCTCGTAAAACGCGATCCGGGTGAGGTACTGGAGAACCAGCTCCCGCGAGGTGAGGCGTCCCTGTTCCATCGCGGCTCGCATCTCGGGGATGGTGGCCTCGACGACGGTAAACGCGGCCCGCGGAGAGTTGGCGGCGGCCGCGCCACGCCGGCCCTGCGTGCCGTCGGTCAGTGTGGCGGCTGCAACGAAGATCAGCAAAACTATCAGGAGTCGTTTCATGGTAGGCGAATTCTAGCACTCATATGCCGACGATCTGAAATTGATGGCCGAAAAAGGGACGTATTTTGATCCGCAAGCCGGGCTGCTGATTGAAACTGCGTCAGGCTGCTGTGCGTCACGCGGACTGCGCTTCAACACAGTGGTAGAATTGGAAGGCTGCCGATAAGAAAGGAGGCCAGCCGATGCGCAGTGAGCGACTTTTCGCTCCCGCGACGGGCCCTACATAATGCTTCGGCGTCTAAAGTGCTCTGACCTTCAGCTCTCAGCTGTCAGCTCTCAGCGATCAGGTCTCGGCAACGGTTAATCGCGATCTCAGTCACTGGTTCGCCGATCAGTTTTGACTAATACCGATGACCATTGACTGATAGCTGATAGCTGATAGCTGATAGCTGAAAGCTGATCGCTGATAGCTAAAATACTTTGAAGTTAACCACTGGCACCAATGCGCATGGAGGTTTGAGAATGGCTAAATGGATCTTTGAGCCCGGACATACCGCAGCTGAGTTTTGCGTTCGACATATGATGGTGACTTATGTTCGTGGACACTTCAAAAACGTGCACGGCACACTTACATTCGATCCACAAAACGCCCGTGAGTCTTCTGTCGAAGTGACTATTGATGCTAGAGCAATTTGGAGTGGAGAGCCCGATCGTGATACCCACCTGCGCAGCGCGGATTTTCTTGATGTAGAGAATCACCCTTACATCACATTTAAGGGGAGCCAGGTTGAGCTGATAGGCAAAAACGATTACATGCTGCCTGGCGATCTAACAATTCGAGGAGTAACACGCCAGGTTAATTTGAACGTTCGCTACTTGGGCCAATGGCAAACGCCTTGGTGGGAAGGTGGTGTAGATAAAGGGCCTAAGACTCGGGCTGGATTTGTTGCCAAGACGGCAATCAACCGTCAGGATTTCGGTGTCAGTTGGAATAGCACTCTGGATAAAGGTGGCGTAGTTGTGGGCGACATTGTGGAGATCACAATTGATGCGGAAGCCATACTAGAGACGAAAATTTAGGACATGGAAAACGCCGAAACAGATAAGCTCTCAGCTAAGATTGCGCGCGCCGCGCTTCTGTCCCGATTCGCGTAGCAGGTCAGGTGATTTACGCCGATGGCGGCGCGTCGTTGATGAATCCAGAGGTCCCGCCCGAAATACAACTCGGATAGGTAATGCTGGCATTCTGAACGTCTCCGTAGTCTAATTGTCCCAACATATCCGGGGAACAGCTCATGAAAAGACAGCTTCGTCGATTTGTGCTTGTAGCAGTGTGCCTGCCTCTTCTGTCCGCTCTACTCAACGCGCAGGCGACCACCGGGACTATCCTGGGGATCATCACCGACCCGAGCGGGGCGGTGATCCCCGGAGTTGAAGTCACCGCCGTGAATCTGGGAACGAATTTTACCAGGACTGCGCCTACCAACGAAGAGGGCCAGTACACGATTCGACTTCTTCCCGTCGGCGAATATCGGGTTGAGGTCGCTTTGCCCGGCTTTCGGAAATTTGTCCAAAGCGGCGTGATCCTGGAAGTCAATCGCAACGCCCGAGTCGACGCCGTGCTGCAGGTCGGCGAACAGAGCGAAGTGGTGAACGTAACAGGGGATGCCCCGCTGGTAGAAACTACTACTCCGGCGCTGGGCCAGACAGTCAATCAGCAAGACATTCAGAACCTGCCCCTGGTGAACCGAGATATCTACAGCCTCCTGGATCTGACCGCCGGAGTTGATTCAACTTCAGAGGCGACCGATAACTTTGGGGCGCCAATGCGTGTGACCCTGATCAATGGATCGTCCAACGCCGGGGCCGGCTCGGTCAATTACAGCCTGGATGGCGGAATCAATGCCAGCGGCCTGCGCAATACGGGAAATTCCGCGCCCAATCCCGATGCGGTCCAGGAATTTCGGGTAATCACCAACAGCTACTCGGCCGAGTATGGGCGCTTTGCAGGCGGCGTGGTCGACGTGATCACTAAATCGGGAACAAATCGTTGGCACGGCTCGCTGTTTGAGTTCATCCGCAACGAGAAACTCAACGCCAACCGCTGGCTCCCCGGAGACACGCAGCTAAGCAAAGAGCCACTCAAGCGCAACCAGTTCGGTGGAACGGTGGGGGGACCCATAGTGCGCGATAGGACCTTCTTTTTCGCCAGTTATTCAGGACTGCGCCAGCGTCAGGTCAATTTTGCCAACACGGCCGAGCCCCCTACAGCGCTCGAGCGTCAGGGTGATTTTTCCCAGTCGCGGCAGACAAAACCCAAAGATCCGGCGACGGGACAACCATTTTCCGGCGGGATAATTCCCACGGTTCGATTCGACCCGGCAGCCAAGCAAATTCTTGACAAGTTCATTCCACTGCCCAATCTCACTGGCGGGTTGTACGAAGTACAGGACCCGCATCCGCTGGATACCAATGAGCTCCAATTCAAGTTAGACCATGCTTTGACGGAATCGCACCAATTGACGGGCAGTTATTTCTTCACCAAAGGCAAAGATGTCGTTGGACTCCTCGGCAACATTGCGTGGACCCGCCGGCAATTTACCTGGACGCAGCAGAATTTCAATATCAGCGACACCTGGACTCTTAGTCCCACAGCCATCAATCAGTTCCGAATCACGTATCTTCGGAACTTCGGAGGGCGCCTCAATACTCCGGAGATATCGCTGGGAGACCTGGGTTCAAAGTACCGCATTCAAGGCCCGCCGTCGCTTCCGCAAATTCAGGTATCGGGGCGTTTCAATCTTAATAGCGCCATCGCCGGGCCGGTGGCCGGCAGTAATTTGTATCAGTTGAGGAATGTTCTCAGCCTGACCCGAGCGCGGCACTCCTTGAAAATTGGCGGCGAGTTCTCCTTAGAGAAAGTAACTCATGACACCACTCTGAACAATTACGGTACATTCAGCTTTAACAGCAATAACAGCCGGGGAACGGGCAATGCGCTGGCGGATTTCCTCCTTGGTTTGCCCACCACGATGAACCAGGATGCCCCGGTCACCAAGAATGACAATGGATGGTATACGGGACTGTTTCTGGTAGATGACTTCAAGATACATCGCCGTTTGCTTTTGAACCTTGGGCTGCGCTACGACTTGCAATTGCCCTTTACCGACCCGTTGGATCGGAAGCTTACCTATATTGCGGGGACCACCTCTCGGGTGGTGAAGAACGCGCTCCCGGGGCTGCTGTTTCCGGGGGATCCAGGCGTGAGCAGAGGGATCGTTCGCGCTGACAAAAACAATTTCGCGCCCCGCATTGGATTCGCTTGGGACCCGATTGGCGATGGCAAGACGGCGATTCGCGGCGCTTTTGGAGTCTTCTACGGAAGTATCTCCGCCAACGAGTGGAATTCTACGGCCGATGGGCAGCCGTTTTCGATCCGGCAGCGTTTCAACAACGTCAAATCGCTGTCAGACCCGTACGGTCTCCTTCCCGGCGGCGCCTCGCCTTTTCCTTACGTGTTTGATCCTTCTAGTCCGCGCTTTGTGCTGCCCGCATCCGTCAGGGGACCAAATTTGGATTTCCGGCTCCCCTACATTTACCAGATGAATTTTTCCGTCCAGAGGCAATTGGCTTCCGATCTTAGCGTGTCGGCATCCTATGTCAGTTCGCTGGGACACAAGCTGCCCTTTGATCGTGACTTGAATTATCCGGTCTATGGTCCGGGAGCAACCACGGCGAACGTAGATGCGAGACGCCCAATTTTGCCCGGCCAACTGGGACAGGTGTTCCTCATCGAGTCCATACTCAACACCGCCTACCACGGCTTGCAGCTTACGGCGGAAAAACGCGCCTCGCGCAACTTCTCTTTTAAGGGTTACTACACGTTTGGCAAAAGTCTTGAAGGGGCGGTCCTGCAGAGGAGCACGCGTGGAGAGCCGCAAGACTACAACAATCTTCGCGCGGAACGCGCTCGCACCGACAACGATCGTAAACATAATTTTGTCATGTCGGCCATCTGGAGAACTGATTATTTCAACCAGTCTCAGCCGCTGGTCCGGTCTCTGCTGGATGGGTGGACGCTGTCGGCGATCACAACATTGCGCAGCGGTACTCCGCTGACAATAACCAGTGGAAGGGACAACAACCTTGACGGCAGCACCAGCGATCGTCCCAATCTAGTGGGCGATCCCAGACTTGATCCCCACCGTCCGCGTGCCGCGGTAGTCAGCCGCTGGTTTAACACTGACGCATTTTTCCAGAATCTTACCGGGCAGGACGGTAATGCAGCGCGGAATCTCTTAGACGGGCCTGGGTTGAAGAACATTGATCTCGGAATATTTCGCGATTTCAGCATCAGCGAGGGAACCAGGCTCCAATTCCGCGCCGAAGCGAGCAACGCATTCAACATAGTCAATCTCGGTGCCCCGGTTCTCACACTGAGTTCCAGCACGTTTGGCGCTGTCCGGACGGCGCGGCCGATGCGACAAGTGCAATTGGGCCTAAGACTGTCGTTTTGAACTGGATTGTGGCACTGGCTACATCGTCAATCCGCGTTTTCTGCGTCATCCGTGTCACTTCAGGCGGACCTAGTTTTTCCCGCGAAATCAAGCCTGTTGGATGAAGCAAGCCCGTACAGTGGCATTGCCCACAACAACCAAAACAAAAGCCGGCCACGGCCACGTTCTTATAGTGACCGTAAGGCCACAACCAAAGGAGTGATGCGACCGCATCAAGAAGGGCTCATGATCGGCGGCTGCCGGCTTGTTGGCGGCACCCACAGAGCCGCGACCGGAAGGAAGCGGCGCGCCAGATTGAGTCGTCGCGATCAGGCTCGCAAACTCGGACCGTCCCGTTATCGTGGCCGCAGCAACTCTGCGCTGCTGTAGTCGCAAAGTGTCACATCGGCGCGCCAGGGATCATCCACACGCCCTCCGAAACCCGAAGGGTTTACAGAATATAGCCGGCGGCAAAGCCCGCGTCTTTTGCGGGCGATGCCGCCGGTTGGCCGTCCATCCAAAACGAGCCGCCCTGAAGGGGCCTAAGCATTTTTCGCAAATTTGAAGGAGGGCCCGTTTGCAGCAACAGGGCGTTTCATTCCACACACGCTATCTCTGGCACTGAGGTTCTGCGACGCCTTCAGCGTCGGATGGTTTATGGGGTGCCAACCGGCGGCGTCGCCCGCAAAAGACGCGGGCTTTGCCGCCGGCTATGCTCGGGTTTCACCGCTGGCTTGTTAATTCTTGGGCGGGTTCACCAGCCATACAACCACGCACGAGTGACGCCCAAGACTTATGCGGGTTGAAAACTATCGATTTCCCCAATAGGTCAATTTCACCATGAAAATATTGTCTGCCGGGGTGCTCCATAGTCTTCCGAGGGAATGACCCAGGTTGAATTTACCTATATCTTCGACATCCGATCGGCTTTGTGTCCAGACAACATACATGGTGGAACCGGGACGATATTCCCATCGCCAGACCGCGTTTGCCCGGAAGGACTTAAAGTTGAAATCGGGATTGCCTAAATTGATGGATTCGGCAGGACCGGGGCCGTCTGGATCGGCGATATGAGTCAGCCCATCAAATGTTGAGCTTCCCTTGCCGTAGAGGTTGAAGTCATAGCTGCGAGGGCGTGCCAGTTCTTTGAAGCCGTGATAGTCGCCGGCAGAAATCAGCGGCTGTCCGTAGAACTGCAAGCTGATCTTGGGAGTAAAGGTCCAATTCAGCCGGATACCTGCCGACAGCGAGGTTTGTTCGAGTTCCGCAAAGACATAACGTTTTCCAAAAGTCGCCGCAGCCGAAGCGCTGTCGAATGCTCCGACCCACTGGGTCCCCGCGTGGTTGCGATTGAAGCGGGGATCAATCCGCAACGAGAAATTGCTGGCCGGCTTCCACTCGACGCTCGGCCCTATGCCCAGGCTTCTGGAAGCGCCGTTTGCATATTGTTCCGTGTTGGCGCCGACGCCGAGAACCCAGGACTTTCTGCTGTCAGATCTTGCAAAGATGCTGGCTTCCCAACCAGGCTGATTGAGTGTCAATGGCCCGCCGCGTGTGAGACGGTTGTTGACGGTGCCCGATGGGTTGTAAGCGAAAACTGTTTCCAAGTTGTAGTAGTTTAGGAATTGAACCACCCCCAGAAGAAAATACCCCGACCAGATCGGGTTCCGGTCGAAGTCATAACTGCGGAAGATCGCCCCTAGAGCTTCAGCCGAACGCGTGAAGCGGCCGGGCTTTACCCATCGGTACCCTGCGCCCACGTGCCAGTTGATGACGTCACCGCGCCACATGAAACCGAGATCATTGGTGTCGAATTTCGGATCAATGAATCCAAACGCGGAGTTCATGAAGAAATTGCCCTTCTCCTTGTTGAGATAAACCCTTCCGGCAAACCCCGTCAGGGAAGTAGCCGTTGGGTCGAGTCGCACATGCCGGGCATCAGGTCGCTGCAGATAGTGTTGTGAGTCCTGTTGCAGTGCCAGGATGCGCTGCTCGGTCCCGGTCACATGGCTCATGCCGGCCCAACCGGCTACGACCCAGGTCTTATTGGCATCAAGGAACTTCCAACCATCCACACCGAATGTGGAAGAACCGCTGTTTATATCGTTTTTCAGTTGCTCCTCAGTGAAATGGCGGCGGGCGATTGTGGAAATAAATCCCAGTCCCTTCCTACCCTCTGTGTACTCCTTCTGCAGCCGGAAGACGCCGTAATAGGTGGCGGGTTCCGCATCGAAATGAAACCGCTGGCCCGCAAGCTGGTACTCCCCCGACTCGTGGTTTGTGAATGCGTTCAGGACTCCGATATTCCATCCATCGATTTTGCCTGTGAGCTTTCCCGCCCCAAGAATTCCCGTTCCGGAGGGCACGCTTACAAAATCAGCCGTTGGAATGTGCCCTTGTGGGGCGCGTCCGATGCGCCGGGTGTAAAAGAAATCCGGATCTCCCCAGTTAAAACCCCAGTAGTTACTGGCGCCGCCGTGCCCGAATCTGAAGGTGTTGGCGCCCTCGATGAAAAAGAGCCGTTTCTCTTCAAAAAAAGTCTCCACATCGCTAAGGTTGACTACTGCCGGATCCACTTCCACCTGGCCGAAGTCCGGGTTCACAGTGGCGTCTAAGGTCAGGTTGCTGCCAAAACCGATTTTCAGATCCGCCCCGGTTGCGGCGTGATAAGCGGATCCATCGTTGAAAGGGTCTCCCGCCGCGTGCTGGGTGAAGGCTGCGCGCACCGTCGCGTAAGGTGTGACTTCGATTCTCCGCGGCGTGGCGATTCCTTCGACGCCCACCATGTCTACGAAGCGGGAAACAAATCCACTGCCATTTTTGGGAGTGAACACCAGATAGTCATCTTCGTTCTTTCTCAAGATGAAGCGGCGAAAGTTGACGCCCCAGATGTATCCATCCTTTTTTTCAAATCGGAGCTGCGAGTAGGGGATCCGAATCTCGGCGGTCCATCCTTTGTCGTCGATGCGGGCCTTGCCTTCCCACACCCCGTCCCAGGAATCGTCCTGCCAACTGTCGTTATAAAGAGTGCCGTCGCGGATGCTTCCGGCGGGATTTATGGAAAAGAAGAAGCCGCTGCGGCCATCATGATAAGGATCTATGAAGAACACAAATTCGTCCGACTCCAGACCGGCATCGCGTCGCCCCAGTCGTCCGGTGATGCCGGCTGGATTTGCATCGTACATGCGGGCGCCGATGTAGAGGTCCGTGTTATTGTAGGCAACTCGAACGATGGTCTTCTCGGTGGCAGGCTCACCTTCTTTTGGATCTCGCTGCGTGAATTCAGAGATGGCAAACTCGCTCTGCCAGACAGGTTCGGAAAGAACTCCGTCGATCACCACAGGCTCGGCCAGCCGCACGGCCTTGACCTGCAGCTTGGTGAGGGAAGGCTCGACTTTCTTGGCCGGCGCCGCCGTGGCTTTCTTGTCCGCAGGGCCAGATATTGCGTGTTGCCTTCCCGCGTGTGCGGCTGTAGTGGCCAAGAAAGCCGCGACTGCGAGGAAGGGAGTCTTCACGTTTCGAAACATTTCAGCTTAAATCCAAGATTTTGGATGCTGCCAAATCCTCTGTCTCTGTGAAACCTCTGTCCCTGGGAGCGCACGCATCTTGCGTGCTTGCATATTCCAAAGGCACGCTGGAAGCGTGCGCTCCCAGGGACAGAGGTTTTCACAGAGATTTTGGGCTGGGCAACACAGCCGTGGTTGCACGGCTCAAGCATCTTTGCATCAGTTCTCACAAGCGATTAGTTAGACCGCCCAACCCAGCAAAGAGTTGGGGAGTTCTTTGACGGAGACGAAGATTGGTGGCGAAGCGTTAACCAATCCGAACCGGCTCTTGACACTTCAGCTTTCCCGGCCGATTGTTATGCTGTCGTGCCGGTTGTCAAAAATTATTTTGGAACTATCTTTGTAACCTGCGTGAATTACTTATGAGAGCCGGTGAGGACCTTTGCGAGAGGCCGACTACATGACTGAAGCGTCAACTGATGAAGAACTGGTCCAACGGATGAGGGCCGGTAACGAAGCAGCATTCACCATGCTCTACTGGCGCTGGCAACGAGGTCTTTATCGGTTTGCGCTCCGCATGAGCGGCTCTCCATCTATTGCCGAGGATGTCACCCAAGAGGTTTTCATGTCGCTTGTTGGCGAGATGAATCGCTATGACTCGGCGAGGGGATCTTTATGCGCTTACCTCTTTGGAATTGCACGCAACCAGGTTCGGCGGGCCCTGCAGAAGGGCGAGAAGCACACAGGCGAAGCCGGAGGAGTTGAAGAACAACAGGAAATTCACGGAAAACAGATTGTTGCCCACGATCCTCTTGAAGATCTGGCCAGAACAGAAACGACTGAGTTGGTCAGGCAAGCGGTGCTCACATTGCCGGTTCACTATCGGGAAGTCGTCGTACTCTGTGACCTGCAGTCGATGACCTACGAGCAAGCCGCAGCAGTGCTTGAGTGTGCCGTAGGAACTGTTCGCTCTAGATTGCATCGAGCGCACGCACATCTAATTGAGAAACTGCGCACAGCGCATCGATCCGAATCCGCACCCAAAAGGTTCAGTGCCGCGAGGTGTCTGTCATGAATTGCAAGAGTTTCGATTTCATCATGCAAGATCTGGCGCGCGACGAGATTGTCAACGAGCCGGTTCGTCGTGCCGCGCTTCTTCACGCGGAGCAATGCGGCCGATGTCGTTCCGTTTTGCTTGATGAAACGGCGTTGGTTGCAAGCTTGCGAGCTCTGGCGGAGACCACGGAAAACTGCCAGGCGCCCGATCACCTTGAAGCTGAGCTGCGCGCCGGTTTTCGCAGCCGCATTGGCGCTTTGAGCCGAGACGCTTCACCAGGCGGCCGAACAAGAGCGCCGGGGAGGCTACTGCGGCGCTGGGGCGCGATGGCTGCAATGGCAGTATTGGGTGCAATGATTCCACTCGCGCTGAGTCGCTGGGCTCAAATGCATGGTACTCCCCAGGCGAATGTGCCTGGCTCGCACGCTGCCCGCTCCGGGCCAGAGGCGCCCGCCGCAGGCAGGGTCGAAGTAAAAAATGGCCATTCTGCAGTTCCTGGATCCTCTGTTTTGAAGAGTCCGGTGGGAGCGCCAACTCGGCCCGGGCAAGAACCCAGGCGGATGCGTCGATCTATTTTGCCAACCGCGAGACGCAATCCCGACGTCCGATATCTGGCTCAGCGGACCGTACGGGACAAGCAGTCCGGTAAGGGAGAAAGCTTGGTAGCAAGCTCAAGCGATACGGAAGTGGCGACTGATTTTCTGCCCGTGTCCTATGGAGCCGACTCAATACCGCTGGAAGGCGGTCAAGTCTTCCGCGTCAGCATGCCCCGCTCGACACTTCTGACTTTTGGGTTGCCCATGAATGTGGATCGAGTTGGCGAGCCGATCCAAGCGGATGTTCTCTTAGGTCTGGATGGTCGAGCCCGCGCCGTCCGTTTTGTGAATAGGATCGGGAATCGGTGACTTGGCAAGTAGCTGTCAGCTGTCAGCTATCAGCTATCAGCTGTCAGCTATCAGCTATCAGCATCGTCTTGAGCGCTATCGAAGTTTCAGATAATCGTTCAGCCTTGGCTATTAGCCGACCGCCGCCCGGTAAGCCAGCCCTCAGGCTGACGACTGAAAACTAAAAGCTGACGGCTGATAGCTGATAGCTGATAACTGACAGCTGGTAACTAACTCACTAACTAACAAGGAGAGTCATTATGAAGAGAAACTCATGGATCACAGCTTTAGCTTGTTTTGCTGTTCTGCTCTTCGCCGGGCAGGGAGTGGCGCAAAGGGCGCCGCAAAAAAAGCTGCCGCCTGAAGGGCCCAGTTCGGATATGAGATTCATGACATTCGTCACTTCGGAGATGAGCTTTGACGGTAATGTTGTCAAGGGCGCTCCTTATCAGGCACAGGCGGTAAGCGAGCATGTTCAAACTCTGAGCGACGGAAACCGGATCTATCGCAATCAGGCAACCGCGGTATATCGCGACGGCGAAGGACGCACCCGGCGCGATCAAACAGTGACCGCGATTGGTCCATGGACTTCCAGCGCTGGTGAAGGCCAGGTGGTTTTCATCAATGATCCGGTTGCAGGTTTCAATTATGTATTGGAAGTACAGAATCGGACTGCGCGTAAGATCCCAGGCGGTTTCTTCCGAGACGCAGCCGGGCACAGCGCGCATGCAGCAGTGGAGCACACAGCGCATGCAGCAGCCGAGCATACAGCGCATGTGGAAGGCGCGGTCCGATCGTCGGTGGTGGTAACCGAAGGTGGTGCGCCTGCGTTCCACGCGATGGGCCGATCCTTCTCAAAGCCTTCAACAAGGGCCGCGCGGAAGGAAACCCTGGGCAAACAGGTGATCGAAGGCTTGGAAGCGGAAGGGACACGCACCGTCTTGACGATTCCAGCCGGTGAAATTGGCAACGAACGCGCCATTGAGATTGTCGATGAACGCTGGTATTCGCCGGAGCTGCAGATGGTCGTCATGAGCAAGCACAGCGATCCTCGAATGGGCGAGGATACCTACCGGGTGACAAATATTAAACGAGCGGAACCGGACCCGTCACTCTTTCAAGTTCCTTCCGATTACAACGTGTCGCAAGAGCGAGGAATGGAACACGGCGGAAGAGTTTGGAGCGGAAAGAAACCGGGCAGCAAACAGTAGTGTTCAAGCCTGGGAGCGTACGCATCTTGCGTGTTCAGCACGCTGGCGCGCCTATGGCGCGCCAAGCCGCGCCGCCACGCCTCCGCTGGGCTTGTCCCAGCGGGGCGAAAGATTTTTCACTAGCGCAGAGGTTCTCGGGAAGGTCGGCCTCCACCGGCCTTGTGCCGGTGGAGGCCGGCGATTTTAGCTTTGTCCTTTCTAGTGAATAATCTTCTGCTCCGCTGGGACAAGCCCAGCGGAGGCGTAGAATGTCCAAACTTCGGGGGCGCGGCTTCGCCGCCCCCTGCACGCATCTTGCGTGCTTGCATATTCCTAAGGGCACGCTGGAAGCGTGCGCTCCCAGGAGTCAACGCTTCAAATCAACATAAGCGCGAAATCCAAATAGAAGTCCGGTCACAAAAAAGGCGGCTGCTGCTATCCAGGCAGCAAGGCTGCCAACTTCAATGGAAGAATGCAATTGTGCGACGAAACACGCGACAATGACGACAACAGCAGCCCAACCGATGAAGTCCAATATCTCCGGAATGACAGAAGGCCTTCGATTCTGACGCTGGTTCTGGAGGCGCCGCAGGACCGATTGCCGGAATATGGGGAAGACGTGGTATCCCGCGAAAAGATCTGTCAGTGAAGCGTCGACTTCACCAAGCGCTTCCAGGAAGGCCCGGCAGTCGGCGCACATCGCCAAATGCGCGTTCGCCCTCTGCAGTTTTTCGCTGTCCAGCGCTTGGTAATCGAGTAACGAGTCTTCAAATTCAGCGCATGGCATTCAGTGCTCTCCTTTGGCTGCCTTACTCCGCATGACCGATGTAGCCAGATCCTTCCGGGCACGGTGCAGGCGAGCCTTAACAGTACCCATGGGCAGGTCGAGCAGGCGAGAAACTTCCTGGTACGACTTGTCCTCCATGTAATAGAGCGTCACGATTTGCCGATACTTCTCGCCAAGTTGTGAGATCAGCAATTGCCAGTCGATTTTACCACTCCACGCGTGCTGCGGAGCGCGCCATCGTTCCGCCTCCCGCCGTGCTTCGGGTTCATCCATAGACAACATCTTGTGTGATGCATTGACTCTTATGGCCGTCAAACAAGTATTGCGCGTGATGGTATAGATCCACGTGGAAAGCGATGCCTCCCCCCGAAAGTTTGCCAGAGCCTTCCAGATGCGAATGAAAACCTCCTGCGCCGTCTCTTCGGCGAGGGCTTTATTTCCCAGCATGGCGCAAGCCAAACGAAACACTTTGTTTTGATATTGGGTCAATAGAATTTCAAACGCCTCCGTGTAGCGCCTCTTCTCGAGACACGCAAGGATCTCCTGTTCCATGTGGTGTTACCCGATGCACACCATCTCTCCTTTAGACCACGCCACAGTGCCGCAATGTTTCAACGGCCGTTTGAAACATTCGGCTGCCTGTCGGAGTCTCAAAAGCGAAAGGAGGCGAACTTATGGACTCAACGGAAGTTATGTTACTGCTCGTCACCATGATGGGAGTGGGGATTGTCATTTCTGCGCTGATGCTGCGCTACAAGAGGCAGGAATTGAGGCACAGAGAACGAATGGCAGCCCTGGAGAAGGGGTTGGATTTGTCAGCACTGTCAGGCGCTTTCGACATGCCCGGCGCCCCGATGTCAGGTGTTCCGTGGACCCCACGCATTTACCTTCTGCGAGGCATGATCTGGCTCTTCACGGGAATCGGTCTGAGTATTTTTCTTTTCAATCTCGCTTTCTCCACGCGTCACCTGGGGGGTCCGGCGAACTTGGGAGAGACCTTGTTTGAGGTACAACGCCTAAGGAACATGGGCGTTCCGGAAGACCAGTTGAAGGAGCTGCTGGAGCAAAGCAAGCACAATCCAAGGCCAACACAGAGGATACCTAATGGCGTCGGCTTTCTCGGATTTGTGCCCATCGGCGTGGGGCTTGCCTATCTCATCTTCTATGCCCTCGAAGGGAGGAAAACGAAAGCGCTGCCAAGCCAAGCAAGCACTCGAAGTCCTGGTGACAGCTCGATGAAACATCCGAACGCGCCTTGATCGTCGTGGTCCATGTTCGATACTGGCAGCACCCTGAGCTTCCCCAAGCGCGGCGAAGCCGCGCCGAGCGTGCGAAGCACGCCGTGCAGGCAGCCGCAGAACCGCGACCGGAAGGGAGCGGCGCGGCAATACAAGTTACTTGCGGAATGATATAACCGCAAATATCTCGCCGCTTGCGCGCAGCGGCATCGCACAGACCCCTTAGGCTGGCGCGCCGCTTCCTTCCGGTCGCGGCTCTGTGGCTGCCGTTGGGCCAGCTTGAAAAGTCCGCTTCAAAATGTCGCACGTACGTCGAGCGGCCGACGGGTTGTTGCTCGTTGATTGAGGCACAGAAATGAGCGCCGACTCGGCGCGGTGTTAACTTTTGGCTTCAGTACACCGTCTTAATGGGATCAGGAGTGATCAGAGATGAATATTTTTGCGGTCTACGCCAACGCTACAGAATTGTACTCCGTCTTAAATGGCGAGGAGGAAGGATAGGGTGTTCGAACACCAACTTTCCCCGTGCGTGCAGCGTCTAAAGAGGGACAAGACGGTTTGAGAAAACATGTTTCGCCTTCCGGAGATTGAATGGGTTCAGCCTTCCCGAAGAAATCGGGAAAAACGGAGGGGACATGATCAAACAAAGAGCAGTTCCAATACTGGCGGCAATACTGAGTGTGACCTTCTTCGCTGAACTCGTCTCAGCCCAGAGTTCGTCTTGGGACGACCTCATTGACACAGGCACAAAGTACTATCAACAAGGTCGTTTTCCCGAGGCCGAGAAGCTGTACTTGGAAGCACTGAAAAAGGCAGAACAATTCGGAAATGAAGACCGCCGTGTTGCTATCACTCTTAGCGATCTGGCAGGAGTCTATAGAGTCCAAGGCAAGTATGCCGAGGCCGAGGCACTTCTCATAAGGGCATTGGATATCGACAGAAAAACGCCGCAGCCGATCGACCCCAATATAGCAATCGACCTGAACAATCTGGCAATGCTCTATCGTTCGCAAGGAAAGTATGCCCTGGCTGAACCGCTTCAACAGCAGGCTCTGGCAATTCATCAAAAGGCTTTAGGCCCCAAAGATCGCTCGGTGGCGATTGATGCCAATAATCTGGCGGGCCTGTACAGCGAAATGGGCAAGTACGCCGAGGCCGAAGCACTTTACCAGCGCGGTTTGGTCATCCTGAGGGAAGTTCTAGAACCGGACGATGGTGAGGTCGCCGCTGCTCTTGCCAACTTGGCGCTGCTTTATCAACGACAAGGAAGATACGCAGAGGCCGAGCCACTTTACCTGCGCTCGGTGGCGATGATGGAAAAAAAATGCGGGCCGGAACATCCCAATGTGGGGACTGTCCTTAGCAGCATGGCAATACTGTGTCAAATCCTGGGCCGGTACGCGGAAGCGGAACGTCTCGAGCGTCGGGCCCTGTCCATTTATGAAAAAGCGTTGGGGCCGGAACACCCCGACGTGGCGGGTCTTGTGTCGAGTTTGGCTGGCCTCTACCAGACTCAGGGAAAATATACGGAAGCAGAGCCGCTTTATCGGAGGTCTCTTGAGATAATGACGAAGGCTTTGGGTCCAGAACATCCGGATGTGGCAGTCAGCCTCAATAATCTGGCGATCCTTTACCAAAGGACAAACAGGTACGGCGAGGCTGAGAGGCTCTTCCGGCAATCGTTAAGCATTAATGAGAAGGCATTCGGGTTGGAACATCCCTATATCGCCGCGGCGCTTGATAACCTTGCAGGGCTCAAAGGTGCATCGGATAAGCATACCAATGTGGAACCGCTCTACCGGCGGGCGTTGGCCATCCGAGAGAAAATGCTGGGGCCCGAACACCCGGAAGTGGCGATTACACTCAACAATCTGGCAGTGGTTTATCAGACTGAAGGCAAGCAGGCCGAGGCTGAGAAGCTCTTCCGCCGCTCATTGGCGATTCTGCAAAAAGCTCTTGGACCGGACCATCCCGACGTCGCCGCCAGTCTTCACAACCTGGCGACGGTCTGCGCCGGCCAGGGCAAACACCGCGAGGCGGCTACACTGGAAGAACAGGCCGTAGCAATCCGCGCCAAGGTGACACCGGTAAGTTTGACGAAACGAGATTAGCGCGAAGTTATTCAATAAGCTTTGTCCGCGAAGCGGACCCATAGCAGTAGCCGGGGGTGCCCACGCGCGAAGCGCGAGGCACCCCCGGCCGGCATTCCCAATGTCTCCCGGACCGCGCAAGCGGTCCCATTAGGTCCGCTTCGCGGACAAGTCACCCATCACACGGTTTCAGTGAGAACCAACCTAAAACTTCGACTTTTTTTGATATTTTTGAGTCTAACTGTCGTAACCAGTGTGCAAAGACCTGTTCTGAGCCATAGCCGATGGAAGACGCCTTGAATTCGACCCTTTCGACGGAAAACCCGAAAGAGGCGAATTTGGCAGCGGGCATACAGGAAACTGCCTGGATCGGTGCCAGTCAAAAGGGAGACACGCTGGCCTTCAACCGGCTGGTTCTCAAATGGGAAAAATCGATTTACAACTTAGCGCTCAGGATGCTTCAAGATCCCGAGGACGCCGCCGAAGTCACTCAGGAAGTTTTTCTCTCGGCCTTCAAAAGCATACACCGTTTTAGATATGACGCCAGGTTTTCTACCTGGCTCTACCGGATTGCCGCGAATCATTGTATGACCAGGCTGCGACAGCGTCCCCATGGAATCCACCATTCCATCGATGACGAAAACTGCCGGATTTCAATCAGCCACAATCTGCCGATCCGGGATTCACACGAAGGGGAATTCTTGCGAGACGAAGTGCGCACCCGGGTACGCAGCGCGCTGGAGCATTTGCATCCGGAGCAAAAGATTGTCGTCGAGTTGAAGTTCTTTCAGGAGCTGACCTTCGATGAGATCGCGAAGATAATGCAGGCGCCAGTGAGCACGATCAAGTCACGGTTTTACTCGGGCCTTGATTTACTCAAAGTACGACTGGGGCGCAGCCATGGTGTAGATCCTACTCCGGTGGTAAGCAGGCATCCAAAAGACATTCCGCTTGGACGGCCGCAAAAAGAGCCTTGGGAGAAACCCGAAAGCATTTCGGAGGACGAAAAATGACCTCTTGTGACAACTATCGCAATCAAATTCCCCAAGCCCTTTTGGGAGAACTCACCGCCCAGGAGCAGCAGGCGCTGGAATCGCACTTGCGGGACTGCCCCGTCTGCCGGCGGGAGCAGGATCTTGTGGTCGACACGGTCACGCAGATCCGCTCGGCAACTGATATTCCCGTTCCACGCCACTTTTTTGTTTACTCGCAAAAAAGCCACGCCACGGCCTGGGATCTGTTCAAGCAGTTCTCGATAGCATGGAAGCTTGCAGTCACTGCGGCCGTCGCGGTCACCGCTGTCTTTGCCGGACTTGCGGTTGCAAACTTTCACGGACGCTCGGATAGGGGCGTTTATACCTTCGGCTTTGGCAAATCAATCGAGCCAGCGGCCGTTCCTGCAGCTCCCGGCTTCGATGTACAAGCTCTGAAGCTGGAACTATTGCGAGTCTTGGAAGAAAGGTCTGGGCAAGAACGCCTGCAGTGGGTCCAAGCTATGAAGGATGAGCTGAGGAAGTCGGAGTCGACTTTATCCCGGCAGCAGCAGAAGACGCTGGAGACCGCTTTGGCCAGCGCGGAAGGCCGCGTTAATAACCGCATTTTTACCACGGGTCTCGCGCTGCAAGCAAACTGGAATAAATCGCTGTCGGACATGTACCAATCCATTGGGACTCAGCGTCAGCGCGATCTGGTTCTTATCCGGGAGCGCCTGGACCAATTGGCGGCCCAGGGACAAATCAAAGCCGACCAGACCGATGTCATTCTGGAAACATTACTGCAGGTAGCCGAAGTGCGGTTGAAATGAAGCTCCGCATGAAATGGGAGGGAGGACTTAAAAATGAAGAAATCTTTTGCGGCAACTATCTTAGTAATTGCGATTTTGGGGCTTCTGCCGCAGGCCCAAAACACGCAGTCTCCGCTCTTCGATTTGAAGAGGTCTCGTCACGAACTGGAAATCATGAGCGGCATTTTGCAAACGACATTGAATTTTGCATTGCAAGAGCTTCAGAGCCGTAGCCCATTCGCCAAAAGAGAAGGCCAGCGGGCACAAAGCGGTTCCCCAGGCGGCGCGGCAGCGAAGGCCGCAACCGGCCGGATCTTTTATGTTGAAATGGCGAAATTCTCCGGTATCAATGGGTTCTATCTCTATGGCCAGGGAGGTATATTCATCATCCCCACCGGCAATCTCCGACACAAGTTCGAAGCCTTTGACACAGCTCTGGTGGACGAGTCCGTAAGAGCGCTGGTTGAACCGTCGACCCTGGCGCCGGCTCCACCTCAAAGGGCGCCGGCCCCGCAAGTGTCACCCGCACCATCGGCTGGGGCTGATAAGAGCGGAGGAAAGTCGGGCGAGATGGGCAAGGAGGAACTCCGCAAGAAACTCGCCGATGCTCAGGAGAATTTTAAGAGACGAAGGGAACAAGAAGTTCTTCAGCAGGGAAAAGTAGATGAATTACTGGGTGAAATCAAAGCCTACCTTATTGAGGCGCTCGCCAATCATGGGGACTCGCTGAGCCAGGTAAAGCAAAACGAGTATGTCACGCTTGTCTTTAGTGATGGATCGCCCGGCTACGTATCCGGCTACTTTGGCCTCATAGAACCCAGGGACGGAGCTTCTCAACCTGAAATCATATCGGTTCAGAAATCCGCCATCATGGATTACAAGGCCGGGAAGTTGTCGTTGGAGAGCTTCAAACAGAAGGTGCTCGATTACAGAAACTGACCGGCGCCAGTTGGCTCTCTTGGTAGAGGCGTGCTGCGGTCTCCTCCGAACGATTAGCTGAATTGTTGCGTGCGAGGCTTCGCCTCGCGAGAGTTTTGACATTTCCGGGGCCACAGTCGCCACCCAGGTCAGAGTCCTGCACGTTAGTGCGGGCTTGCGAGGCTTCGCCTCGCTCTGGAGTTTCTACATTTTCGGATCCGGAAAACCTCTGGCCTTCCATAGGAAGGCCGCTTGCAGCGGCCTTTCCCGAAGGGTTTCAGCCCCGGCCTTCCAAGGCCGGGGTTCGAGCGGGATCCAAAATTTGCCCTTGGCCGGTCCACCGGCCTTTCACCATTGGACAATCCGCCTGTCCATAGTGGACCCCTACCGGGGTCCGCGACGGTTCATAGGTTGCTTGACCCGGGGCGTCGCGCAAAAAACGCGCTTTGCCCCGGGCTATTTAATTTGACCGCTACGCGGTCCCTAGGGTTTCTACATTTTCCCAGTCCTCGAAAGCGGACCAGC
>DASYPF010000148.1:0-8410 GCA_036006905.1 Acidobacteriota bacterium | reverse complement strand
AAGCAGAAGGCTGAAGGTAGAACACGGGAAACACAACTTCTCCGGAGTTTGGGACCCTGGTCGCTGCCTTCTGCGCTCTGCTTACTGCCTTCTGCTTTCTGCCTTCCGCCTTCTGCCTTCCGCCTTCCGCCTTCTTCTTTCCTCTTCAAACAACTCCGTTCCCTAATCTCGAAGGCTGCCCCTGACCGGCCATCAGCAGACGTTCGACAACCTCTCCTTTGCCAATATGACGGTCCAATATTTCCAAAACGTCATGTTCGGTACGAACTGTATACCAGACGCCTTCAGGATAAATTACAACGCTCGGGCCAAATTCACATTTGTCCAGACAACCGGCAGTATTGGCGCGCACTTCCGCCTTCCAGCCCCGTTTCTTTATCTCCAGCTTGAAGAGCTCTCGAAGATTTGCCGATCCCTTGGCGGCACAACATCCTCTTAGATCTTCCGGTGACCTCTGATTGATACAAACGAAAATGTGGTAGCGATACATTCAAGTTATCAGTAGCAAGAATACCAGTTAACAGTGGATCAGGCTATATAAGAGGGTATTTTTCATCTCACCTGACACCCCCCGCTACTTCTCTCTCCGATTCCGGCTCCCAAACGGGCACGGTTAACCGGGATTATTCACGCACATTCACCGCAGAGACGCAGAGAACGCGGAGATAACGCAGAGAACAGGGCTGAAGCTTGAGGTATGAAGACTCCTGGAGATGCAGGGTGTTCGGCATATTCTTAGTCTTCATACCTCAAGCTTAAGCCCCGCCCTTTGCGCTATTCTCTGCGCTCTCTGCGTCTCTGCGGTGAACGTTTGTGAATAATCCAGACTAACTGGTATTCTTGCTACTGATAACTTGAATGAACGAATGATTAGAAACATTGCCATTATTGCCCACGTCGATCACGGGAAAACAACATTGCTGGATGCCATGCTTCGCCAAGGCGGGGCCTTCCGCACCAATGAAGTGGTGCGTGAACGGGTGATGGACTCTATTGATTTGGAGCGGGAGCGGGGTATTACGATCATGGCAAAGAATACGGCCATCTTTTTCAATGGCTCGAAAATCAATATCGTCGATACGCCAGGCCACAGCGATTTTGGCGGCGAAGTGGAGCGCACGCTGAAGATCGTAGACGGCGCCATGCTGCTAGTCGATGCCAGCGAGGGTCCCTTGCCCCAAACTCGCTATGTGCTGCGAAAGGCCTTGGAACGCAAGCTTCCCATCTTGGTCGTGATCAACAAGATTGACCGTTCAGACGCTCGCATTGGCGAAGTGATCAACGAGATCTACGATCTGTTCATTGATCTTGATGCCACCGAAGACCAGCTCGCATTTCCCATTCTTTACACGAACGCCAAACTCGGAATTGCACAGAAGAATCCCGAAACCCCTGGCGAAGACTTGGGACCTCTATTTGAAGCGATCGAGAATCACTTTCCCCCCGCATCTGGGAATGCTAATTCAAATCTTCAGTTTTTAGTGGCGAATTTGGATTACAGCGATTATCTCGGGCGGCTCGCCATCGGCCGGATCTTCAATGGCACGCTCGCAGTGGACCATCAGGTAAAGATCGCGCACTTGGATGGCACATTATCCGATGCGAAGATCACAAAGATTTTCACCTTTGAGGGTCTAAAGCGACGCGAAATCGAACGAGCTGTTGCCGGGGACATTGTTGCCGTCGCGGGAATCGAAGAGATCACCATCGGCGAGAGCATTACCGATTTTGAAGACCCCCGGCCGCTTCCGCCGATTCAGGTCGATGAACCCACCATCGCGATGATCTTCTCCGTTAACAATTCGCCTTTTGCAGGCCGCGAGGGAGAGCATGTGACCTCGCGCAAATTAAAGGAGCGGTTGGAAAAGGAGCTGCTGACGAATGTTTCAATGCGGATCGAGCCGACTGGCACGACCGAATCGTTCAAGGTTATGGGGCGGGGCGAGCTGCAGCTTGCCATCCTGATAGAGATGATGCGGCGCGAAAGCTACGAGATGCAGGTGAGTAAGCCTGAGATCATTCAAAAACAGATCAGCGGCGTCCTCCACGAGCCTCGGGAGCTGCTCATGATTGATTGTCCGGAAGTTTACGTGGGCGCGTTGATGGAAAAGGCGGGGATGCGGAAGGCGCGTCTGCTGAAGATGGTCAATCACGGGAGCGGGCGAGTTCGTTTGGAATTTGAAATCCCATCGCGGGGCTTGATCGGGCTTCGCACCGAGGTGATGACGGATACTCGCGGCACGGCAGTGATGAATACCCTATTCCACGGCTATATGCCCTGGCAGGGAGAGATACCGTCACGTCCTACCGGAGTGCTCGTCGCGGATCGGACGGGAGTGAGCACAGCCTACGCATTGTACAATTTGCAGGAGCGAGGAGAGTTGTTCGTCGGCCCGGCGACGGCCGTTTATGAAGGAATGATCGTAGGCGAAAACGCGCGCCCCGCAGACCTGGATGTGAATGTGACGCGCGAGAAGAAGCTCACCAACATGCGTGCCTCTACCGCTGATGAGGCAATCCGGCTAATTCCATTTCGCAACTTAAACCTCGAGCAGGCGATTGAGTTCATCAACGATGACGAGTTGGTCGAAGTCACCCCAAAATCGATCCGGTTGAGGAAGAAGGTATTGCACGCCAACCGGAGATGAAATCACAATTTACTTGTTGTGCAGTCATAGTGTTGGACGTGGGCGTGGTCGTTGACGTGCACGTGAACGTGGCCGTGATCGGCTTTTATTTTGGTGGTGGCCATGCCGCTGTAAGCGCGTAGCAGTGATCGGCTTTTCTTTGGTTGTGGCGTTGCCATTGTGGGCACGCACATGTGCTCGCTTTGCTTTGGCTGGCGCGCATAACACCCGCAGCGCTTTCCTTACCAGTGACGAATGCGGATACTTGGAAAGATCATCCGGATGGACCCAGGAACCCCGACCAGTAATTCTCTGGCCGGCCGTGGCGGTCATCACTGAAATCCCAAATCGGTAGTTCATGATGGAGTGTTTCAAATCACCGACATGCCTGGCCCGGCGTACTCCGAAGCGAGCCAGCAACCGGCTCTCGAGCGTTTTCACCGGCTCGGATCCCAATTCTACGGGAAAGCACCAGAGGTTTTTGAGCAGCTTTGCGGTTGACCCGCGGTCTTCCAGCCAGAATTTCTCTCTTTTGCGAAGCGCCAGCATCGCCATGTTTTGAGAGATTACTTGTGGAGTTTTGCGCAGATCTGCGAGGCTTTCTCCCTTGGTTTGACACTCTTCATGTAAAGGGCACAGCAAGCAGAGAGGAGCGCGAGGCCGGCACAGCGTAGATCCGATTTCCATTAAAGCCTGGTTGAAATCGCCGGGATGGCTTTCGGGCAATAGCGACTCTGCAATCCGCCAACATTCATTCTCGCTGAAGGCTGCGCCGAAGTAGCGAGAAAAGAAGCGACAGACATTTCCATCCACGACCGGATATGTCGCCTCGAACGCAATGCTGGAAATGGCGCCGGCAGTGTATCGGCCAATCCCTGGGAGTTTCAGCATATCCTCAAGATCAGTAGGGAATTGCCTCCCGCCGGCGCAAATCTGGCGTGCGGCACGATGCAGGTTCCTGGCCCGGCTGTAATAGCCCAAGCCGGACCACTGTGCCACTACTTCACTTTCCCGTGCGCTGGCCAGCGACTCCACATCAGGAAATCGAGCGAGGAACTTTTCATAGTAAGGCAGCACAGTTTTTACCTGTGTCTGCTGCAGCATGATCTCGGAAATCCAGATGCGATAAGGATCGCGGGTTCTACGCCAGGGGAGGTCGCGCTTGTTTCTTCTAAACCAGTCGAGAACAGTTTTCTGAAATGTGGCCGGGAAATCTGGGGACAAACCCCAATTAGTGGAGCCGAAATTGGAGGTCCTGTCCCTATCTTTCACCTTAATTTATTTCGGCTCTTAACCCGGGCTATTCACAAATGTTCACCGCAGAGGCACGAAGCACGCAGAGGTGACGCAGAGAATAGGGCTGAAGCTTGGAGTATGAAGACCGAAGCACTTAACAACAGGGTGCACTCTCTTGGCGAGTCTTCATACTCCAAGCTTCAGCCCTGTCCTCCGCGTTATCTTTGCGCTCTTTGCGCCTCTGCGGTGAATATTTGTGAATAGCCCGGGCTAAGTGGGGTCTGTCCCCAGATTTCCTTGTCCCCAGATTTGCTAAGTCTGTTCGAAGAGTCTTTTCTTTTGCGACTGAAATTCCTCGTCGGTAATGAACCCACCATCCTTCAGTTTTGAAAGGCGTTCCAGTGTTTCGACTGCGCTTATCTTGGTGGGGGCGCCCGCTCCCGTTCTGGAGCGCTCGCGCTGTGCTTCGATTGTGTTCTTGAAACTCAACGGGTGAGGCACATTTGGGAAATTCACCATCCCCAACTCGCTGGCAGTTTCCAATGACACCTTGCCATTGTCGATCAGTCTTTGAAAAACACTTTGTTCATGGAAGATGTTGTTGATCTTGTCCAGTGGCGAATCTACCGAGGTTTTAGTGAGCAGGCCCTGCTGTTTTACTATACGGCGGTTGGTAACAATATATTCGCTGCTCGATCGTATCAACCACCTGTAGATAAACCAAATCCCAAACGGAATCGCGAGCAATAAGAACCAGGGACTCACTTCTGCTGCCAGTGCAACTGCGAAGAAGAACGAGATAAGAAACAGGGACAATGGTCCGACTAGTGTCACAAAATGAGGGTGGGTATCGATGGCGACTATTTCACCCGCCTGGAGTTGTTCTTTTTTGAATGACATTTATGTTTCTACGGATGATCGACGCAAGATTAGCAGAGTCGCGATGTTATTTCTAGAGGTTGTGTTTGGCCATTTCTCGCCTCCGCTGGGCTTGGAACCTGAGAAAGAATTAACCGCGAAGAACGCGAAGGACGCGAAGCCATTTATTTTGGCTTCTGTTGACATCGACGGCATTGACCAAAAGTCTCTGTTAAGGCAATCAACGTGAAAATTCAAGAAAGAGGAAACAGCTTCGTGGTCTTCGCGTTCTTCGCGGTGAGATTTTGTTCTCACGTTCTTGTCCCAGCGGAGGCGTGCACGCTGAGATGTGCGCTATAGCGCGCTCTATAAAGCGAATCATCCGAATTCTTGCCCTGGCATGAGTTCCGCTGATACGCTTCCCTTTGATGATCGATCATCTAGATGCGATCCAGGAAGCGCGGCGGAAAGTATACGAAGTCGCCAAGCACACGCCGCTGACGGCCGACGCAACGTTGTCTCAGTTGACCGGGTTCCAAGTGTACTTAAAGCAGGAGGTGTTTCAACGCACTGGCTCCTTCAAGATCCGGGGCGCATACGTCAAACTTTGCGGTTTGGATGGCGCTGCCGCAAAAAAAGGAGTGGTGACCACGTCGGCCGGAAATCACGCACAGGGTGTGGCCTATGCCGCTCACACTCTCGGTTATCCTTCCTTCATCTTTATGCCGGAAAGCACGCCGCTGGCGAAAGTAGAGGCGACGCGCCACTACGGCGCAGAAGTGATTTTGCATGGAAATACTTTTGAGAATGCTTTCGAAGAAGCGCGGCAGTTCCAGCAGGAAAGGCAGCTCACCTATGTCCATGGATTCGACGACTGGGAGATTATCCACGGCGCTGGCACACTCGGTTTGGAGATTTTAGAAGACCTGCCGGATCTGGAAGCCATCATCTGCCCCGTGGGCGGCGGCGGGCTTATATCGGGCATAGCGCTGGCGGTGAAGGGCCTGCGTCCCTCAGTGAGAATCATCGGCGTTCAGGCCGAACAGGCGCCCGCGGCGGCAGAATCTTTCAAAGTGCAGCAAGCAGTGCAGAAGTATCTTGGGCCGACCATCGCCGAGGGAATTGCCATCAAGAGCCCGGGCGTCCGTAATCTGGAAGTGATCCTTGAGAAGGTCGACGACATGGTGCTGGTTTCCGACAGCGAAATAGCCGACGCCATCTTGCACTTACTGGAGCGCAACAAACTGGTCTGCGAGGGCGCCGGCGCCGCTTCAGTGGCCGCATTGCTGGCAAATAAGGTTCCAACGGTGAAGGATAGAAAGACAGTTGCCATTCTCAGTGGTGGGAACATCGATATCGACACGCTTTCTACCATCATCACCCGTGGGTTGGCCAAATCGGGACGGTTTCTTCAGTTTTCAGTCAATGCAATCGATGCCCCCGGCAACTTAAAGAAGCTGGTGGACGAAGTATCTGCGATGAAGGCCAACATCATCGATGTATTGCATAACCGGACCGCCCCGGATCTGCCGATGGGCTACGTAAAGATCGATATTATTGCCGAGACCAGAAACCGCGAGCACGCGCGAGCCATCTTGCAGGATCTGGAAAAACTGGGTTATACGGTAAGAGCGATTTGCTGAGGTTCAAGAGATTTTAACCACCAAGGACACCAAGGACACAAAGGCAGAATTCCAGTGTCTGACAAATCAGGCCTTGGTGACCTTGGTGTCCTTGGTGGTTAAAATGTGTGTGCACAATTTTGGTTGCGGCTTGGCCGCGCCGTGTTCCCAGTGTTCCCTGTGGCTCAGACTCCACTTCCAATAATCACGAATCGCCCGGTGACCCGAGTGCCTGATCCCAAAACTGAAAAAGACATGATTCGAGAATTCTTCAAGATTATTCCCGATTACCAGTTGTCGCGAACCTCGACTCAAAACGTAATTGCTGGAGTCACCAGTTACGAAAAAGCGCGCGCGCTGATGTGGAAGAAGGCCGAAGGCGCAAAACTGAATGAGATCGAGATCCAGGACAAACTGGATGCGAAGAAAGTTCGTGTTGGTCAGGAATGGAAGATACTAAAATCAATGTCGGTGCAAGAGATCGTCCACCTGCCAGATGAGCCGTTCCAGGAAGTGCTTCGGTTTTATATGAAGCACCCTTATGCGCATCGTCGTGTCAGCACGAAACGATGGATACCCCGTTTCTTTCGGACGCTGTTCTTTCGACAACTAGTCGGCCAAGCCATGCTGAGGAAATTGGATGTGAATTTGGATGAGATGTTTGAAATGATGGAGATGCTTTAGGAAGTTCGAATTTCGAAGTTAGGAGGTTCGAATTTCGAATTTCGAATGTCGAATGAGAAGGATCGGATTTGAACGTCATCATTTGAACTTCAAACTTCGTCATTCGAACTTCGCAATTCGTCATTCGAACTTCCGAACTTCGTCATTCAAACTGGTAACTCATGCCCCTGTAAACTTGCCACTTGAATATGGACCTCGGAATAAAGGACAAAGTCGCCATTGTCGTTGCGTCCAGCAAGGGTCTGGGAAAGGCGGTCGCTCGCGAACTTACTGTCGAAGGCGCACGCGTAGCTATTTGCGCGCGGGGCGAGCCAGATCTGAGAAAGACAGAAGAGGAACTGAATGCACTGGGCGGAAGAGTGTTTGCCCAGCCGCTGGACGTCACTGACGTGCACGCGATCAGTTCCTTTGTGCAAGCCGTGGCACGAGAACTGGGAGAGATTGAAATTCTGGTCACTAATGGCGGAGGACCTCCGCATGGTAATTTTTCTGAAGTGAGCCTGGAGAATTGGGACCAGGCGTATCGGACCACAGTCTTGAGCGCCGTCGCTTTCTGCCGAGGGGTGCTTCCCTACATGCAAAAGAAAAAATGGGGACGCATCGTCAATATCACTTCAGTCTCAGTTAAGCAGCCGATTGACGGGTTGGTTCTTTCTAACGCTTTTCGCCCTGCGGTGGCGGGAATGGCCAAGTCGATCGCAAATGAGTGTGGGTCCTTTAATATCACGGTGAACAATGTCTGTCCGGGATACACGCGTACTGAGCGTCTGGAAGAGCTGGTCGAAAGTCGAACAAAAGTGACGGGGAAGAGCCGGGAAGAGTTGCTCCGAGATTGGGAGAATCAGACGCCGGCGCGTCGCATCGGCCAGCCGGAAGAACTGGCGGCACTGGTGGCGTTTCTGTGCTCGACACGCGCTGCTTATATAAATGGCACGACGATCGCTGTTGACGGCGGACTGGTTCGGGGGCTGCTGTAAGTTCCAGTCACCAGGCTGTCAGTCATCGGTCATCGGTCATCAGTCATTATCGGTCAGCAATCATCGACGCTCTCCGAAATTAATGGAACGGTTCCTTGGTAATCGCGGTTTAAGAGAACCCGATGACTGCTGACCGATGACCGATAATAACTGATGACCGATGACTGATGACTGATGACCGATGACTTGCGACTTCTAAGAGTGAGGTGACAAGTGAAAATCTATGAGTGGGACTCCATGCCGGAAGAAAAGTTGAACGATTTCATCTCTCGGAAAATCATCACGGGTAAGAACGAGATGATGGCAACAATCTACCTGAAAAAAGGTGCTGTCGTTCCCAAACACCATCATGAAAGCGAGCAAATCAGTTACGTTATCTCAGGGGCGTTGCGCTTCAAAGTCAATG
>DASYPF010000147.1:0-4967 GCA_036006905.1 Acidobacteriota bacterium | reverse complement strand
TCGCGGCTCTGTGGGTGCACATGTTAGAAATAAACCTTCAAACCGAACTGTACATAACGCGGCAGCCCCAGTTCCCGAAGTGTTCCGAAGCCAGTTTGGTAGGCGCGCCGCGAGCGATAAAGCTTAAACCCCTGCAGTGTGCCAATGTCGAACGAGTTCGCATCAGTGGTGGCGAACCCCTGGGGAAGCCGAACATTGGCGAAGAAATCCAAGGGCAAGGCTCCGCTAGCAAGCCTGCTGTTGAGGACAAAATTCTGGATCTGCGTAAACAGGGCAGCACCCTCTGTAGTCGATCTTGCTGGTCTCCCTGGGTTCGCTGCCACCCAGGAGTCGTAATCTCCCGTCGAGATCGCGGTTTCATCGGGCAAGCCCATGAAGTCGTTATTGGTTGTGGCATTTCCCGAATTCGTGCGGAAAAGGGGATGGTTGAAGGCGTTGATCAGATCGACCCGGAACTGTATGCGGCGTTTCTCACCGCCGAATGGGAACGGGAAGTTTTTCTGAAACGACAGGTCAAAGTATCGCTGCATGGGGCCGCGGATATCCAATGTGCGCGGTGCATTGCCCAATGCTCCCTTGGCAGGCCGCATGAACGCCGCCGGGTTGATGTAAGGCTCGCACAGGTTGCCGACCGGGCAATTGCGCTTCCACAGAGGATTGACCAACGGCACGCCGGGGACGAGGTCAGGCCGGATGGTGTGTGTGATGTCAGAGCTGAGTCGATTCCCTTCGACTATTGTCGGCAGGAACGGGTACCCGCCCTGCAGGCGGTAAACGCCGGAGATGGTCCAGCCCCCAGCCGCTGTCTCGACCGGCTTCCACGCGTTGGACAAGAACCTGCGTCCCCGCCCAAAGGGAAGGTCGTAGATGAATGTTGAAGCGAAGCTGTGTTTGATGTCGAAGGATGAAATGGAGCGGTCGATGCTGCGCGGCGCGCCAAAGGTCACGTGGCCGCCATTAGTGGTCGGGTAACTGATTACTCTGGTATCGGGGCTCGCGTCCGAAGCGTCATCGATTGACTTGCCAAAAGTGTAGTTCGCCGTGAAAGACAGCCCTCGAGACACGCGCCGGACTATGCTGAAATAAGTCGCGTGCCTGATGCTGTTGGCTGAACCGTCAAAATAGGAGAAGAGGTTGTTAAAGCCCAGGAAGCGGGTGGCCAGGCTTCCCCTCGGAACGGCAATCGTACCGCCGATTAAATTCCTGCGCCCCAGGGGATCGTTAATTGTAGTGTCCGCGCTCAGATTGTTTGCCTCCAAAACTTCAACGAAGTCCAGATCGCGCGGGTTGATGTTGATGCGCGGCATGTAAAGACGCGTTCCCTTGCTGCCGACATACGCCACTTCCAGAACGGTGTTTTTCATCAGCTCGTGGGAGAGCGTCAGGTTCCAGTTCTGCACGTACGGAATCTTCGTATTGCCGGAGATGGCAAATCCCGGAACGGCGAGGCTGCTCAAGTAGACCAGCCCGTCGTTTGGGATGTTCAACGCCTGTTCGGGCGTGAGCGAGCTGTACACTGGAGGGTTTGACAACCTCAGGGGCTGGGCAGCGTCCACTGTCCCGCTCGAACCGGTGGCGGTGGTCGATACACTGTTTGTAGCCCCAAAGTCCGGGCTCGGCGCGCGGTTGTTGCCGTTGATCGGCAAGTGAGAAATGCCGTAGCCGCCGCGAATGACAGAGGCGTTCCTTTCATTCCAGCCAAATAGCTTGGGGCTCCAGGCAAAGCCGAAACGCGGCTCAAAGTTGGCGTACTCGACCGGAAAGATGTACTGCGAGCGTCCACCGCGTCCACTGTAAGCAAACGGCGGGACCAGCGCGGTGGCGAACGTCCGGTCCGCCAGGGTCACGGGTGTAGTCAGCGGAAACTCCTTGGCCAATTCCGGCACGAACACACCCTGGCGATTGTATTTCTCCGTTCGCGGATACTGCAACGAGTAGCGTACTCCAAGATTCAGGGTCAGGTTGGGGCGAACTTTCCAGTCGTTCTGCACGAAGGCAGCCCCACTGTTCCAGCGGTAATAGTAAGGGATCAGCACAGGGCGGACGAGCGCCTGGTTGGAAACCCCCATCAGAAAGCTGGCGAAGCTGTTCCCTCCGGCGGTTGCGTTCGTCGTGCGGTTATTGCTGGTTTGGACGACCCGGAAGTCCCATCTGCCTCCGGAGGCCGCGAAGAAGGGAATGACGTTCAGCAACTCGTGTGTGAGGTCGACGCCGAATTTCCAACTCATTGTCCCGCGGTTCCAGTAAACCACATCGTTGAGGTTGTAGCGTTCCTCGACGTTAAAATTGTTGGTGGATCCGGACGCTCCGATATTGAAAAAAGCGTTTGGACCATCAAGAAATTGAAACAGTGGTATCCCGCCGGCGGTCAGGCTGGGAATCCCCAATTCGGTAGCCAGGTTCCGCCCGCCCTTGATCGAGAATTCGGGCGAGAAATCTTCGCTGAACACCCCGCGCGTATAGTTGACTCGCAGTTCATTAATCAAGGTCGGCGAGAACGTGTGAGCATCAGACGCGACCAGTTGCTTGGAATTGCTGTAAGCGGCGGTGTTGCCGTTGACGTCGCTGCCGAAGCCTCTTATGCCGACCGCGGGAACCTTCGTGAAGCGGAAGTTGATGCGGTTGTTATTGGAGATCTGATGGTCAATGCGCGTTGTCCATCGTGTCTCATCCTGCTTGACGAACCGGTTCACAACGTAGTTGGCGAGTTGGCCCTGGTCGTTGATGAAGTAATCACCCGCATGCGGCATGAAGTCGAGCGCCTTTAGCGCGATTGGGTCCATCATGTTCTGCGGAATCTTGTTGTCGGCGAAGGGCTGGAAGGTCTGGTTCGCGGCCAGTGTGATGGGTATCAACTTGTTGCCTGCCAGATTGAATTGTTGATAGATCGTTGTGTTGGTGCTGGTAACCGGGATGCCAAATCGCGCGACGACATCCGGGGGCGCCCAGCCATTGGCGATCCGAGCCAGGTTTCTAAAATCACCTCCGCGCATGATATCGGTGGGCAGCAGAGTATCCGTCACCACGAAATCGCGGCGCCAGCGCGGCTCGTAGGCGAAGAAGAAAAAGGTGCGGTTGTGGCCGTCGTAGATCTTGGGCAGCCAGACGGGTCCGCCAACTGTCAGCGAGCCCTGCGTGTAGCGCAGGTTATTGGCAGGGCGGAGCGTTCCCGTCGTCCACTTTCGCGCATTGGTGACGGGATTGCGGTGATACCAGAGCGCCGTGCCGTGAAACTCATTAGTCCCGGACTTGGTGGTGGCGTTGATGACGCCGCCGCCCGTCCGCCCGAACTCGGCCGAATAGACTGACGTCTGTATCGCGAACTCCTGGACGGTCTCCGGCGTGAAGCTCACCACTGCGCGAGCTATTCCAACACCCGTATTGTTGACGCCATCCGACAGAATCAAGGTGCTGCCGGGACGCCCGCCATTGAGACTCAAGTTGAAACCGGGAACCGGCTGTCCTGAGGTTACTTCCGGGTCCTCGCTGCCGGCATCTCCCGACACGTTGGGAGCCGTCAATGCCAGATCCAGCACGCTGCGATTGCTCAGGGGAATATCGACAATCTGGCGTTCCGTGATGGTCTGGCCCGTAGTGCCCGACTCCTTGTTGAGCAGCGGCGCTTCGGCCGACACTGTCACCTGAGTTTCGACCTCGCCCGGCTCGAGCGTCACATCGACAGTCGCCGTCGTCGCGGTGTCCACCTTCACGCTCTCCACCATGGCCTTCTTGAAACCCGGCAGTTCCACGGTGATTCGGTAAGTGGCCGGCTCAAGCGATGTCGCGGCATAGGAACCGGCGTCAGAAGTCGTGAGCGTCAATGTCTGGTTGGTGCCAAGATTGGTGATGGTCACCGTCACACCTGGTATGACTGCGCCGGTGGCGTCGGTTACAGTTCCGCTAATACCGCCCTTGTTGGTCTGTGCGAGAACAACGACAGTGCAGAGTAAGGTGATTGTTAGAATGTGAATTAGCCGCATACATTAATTCCTTTTCTAGTGCCGAGTACCCAGTACTCAGTGCCCAGTGCCCAGTGCGTGCCCAGAGCTTTCACGCTTCTTAGGAGCGGGGCTAACCCCGCTTCAGCGGGCTCTAGAGTTTGAACATTTATTCTTCGAGACCGGCGGTCTAAGGCCCGAAGGGCCGGCTTTGAATAGGCCCGACCGTAAGGTCGGGACCCGGTTACAACCGTGAAAGTGAGCCCGCCTCAGGCGGGCGGCACCCTGACCAGCGCGGCGGTTGGCGTGCCGAAAATTCCGCCTCCCGCCGTGTAGCCGGTGATTGCGCGCTGGCGTCTGTGATCGGCACGGCCAGATTCGTGCTTGTGTTGATGCTGGAAAACTGCGTGTTATCGCATAAATTAGCTTTTCTGAGGAAAGAGTCTGACCAACATTTCATCCTTCCAACGAGTCATCGAATCTTTCACCATTTTCCGCAATTCGGCGGCTTCCAGTGAAGCAAGAGAATCAACAAATTGCGCATGTGCAGCCGCGCTTTCGATATAGTTTTCCCGATCACGATCGTTGCGCATCAGAAAGAATGCGAACAGCGGAACGGCCAATCTTTCCAGTGTGTCGCTTAAGTAAGGATTGCCTGACATCTCCCAAAGCTTTCGATGAAAAGCGATGTCGTTCTCGTAAAACAAATCCAGCCGCATCTCTTCTGCAGCAGTCCTCATCCCTTGAACCTTGCTCCGCAGTTGCGCAATGTCAGCCACGGCTGCATTTTCTTTAGCCCATTCCATGGCTAATGATTCGAGTTCAACTCGGAGACGGAAGATATGTTCGATGTCACCAGGACTGAGCCTGGTCACATAGGTCCCCTTGTAGGGAAACTTTTGAACAAAGCCTTGATGTTCCAGCTCAATCAGAGCCTCGCGCACGAGAGGTGTCCCAACACCCAGGTCCTGGGCGACTCTGTTCTCGACGATCGGCTCACCAGGCTCCATCTTTCCCGTGAGGATGGCG
>DASYPF010000146.1:0-14823 GCA_036006905.1 Acidobacteriota bacterium | reverse complement strand
CCAGAGGAAGGGTTGGATCGCCAAGTTACTCTGCCGGGACCCGTCGCTGACGCTCCGGGCTCTGACATTGGAGCTGGAACCCGAAACCCGAAACCCGGGACCCGGAACTCCCGCGATCTGTGCTACATTATCGGCCTTATGCGGGATTGGTTCTTTCGAGTCGGCAAGCTGTTTTTATTGTCGATGATCGTAATTGCCGTGGGATTCATCAGCTTCTTCATGGCGATGAAGCTCGTTATCGGTGGCCAGGAAGAGACCGTTCCCAGCGTTGTGGGGCAGGATTTGTCAAGCGCGCGCAAAGCATTAGAAAGCACCAGGCTTCAGTTAAAAATCCGCGGCGAACGCTATGACCGCAACGTGCCGCGTGGGAAGATTTCCACGCAGCTTCCCGGTGCCGGCATCCGGATAAAAAAGGGCGCTGCCGTCAATGTGATCGTCAGTCTGGGAAATCGAATAAATCCCATTCCCGATTTGGAAGGGAGCACCATTCGCGCGGCGCAACTGTTGGTCGCTCAGGGGGGCTTCGAGTTAGGAAGCATCAGCGAGATTCACCTGAAAGAAGAAAAGGTGGACCAAGTCGTGACGCAGTTTCCCACTCCCAAGACGCGGGAACTGGTGGGCAACAAGATCGATGTCTTGATCAATAAGGGGAGCAAGCCGGACCTCTATGTGATGCCCGACCTGCTGGGTTGGGACATCAATAGAACACTCGGCTTTCTAGAGAAAAGCAGCGTCAAAGTTTCCCAGGTTACTTACGGTCTTTACCAGGATGTCGCCATGGGCACTATCGTCAAACAGTTTCCAGAATCTGGCTATCCGCTTCGCCTGGGAGAATCCGTGCGTCTGGAGGTGAGTAAATAATGGCTGAAGTCCTCCCGTCGCTCTTGTCAGCCGACTTTGCAAACCTGCAGCGAGAGATTGAAAAAGTGGAATCGGCGGGAGCCAGAACTGTCCACTTTGACGTAATGGACGGGCGCTTTGTCCCCAATATCAGCATCGGGATACCGGTGCTGAAGTCGCTCCGAAAAGTCACAAGAATGGCGATCGATGCGCATTTAATGATCGTCGAGCCAGAAAAATACGTAGAAGCTTTTGTCGCGGCCGGCGCCGACTGGGTCAGCTTCCACTGCGAGGCGACTCCGCATGCCGATCGAGTGGCTCAGCAAATTCACGTTGCGGGAGCCAAAGCGGGAATTGTCATTAATCCAGCCACGCCGGTTTCCGCTGTAGGACCGATCCTTTCGGTTATTGATTACGTATTAATTATGTCGGTCAACCCCGGTTTTGGGGGCCAGAGCTTTATTCGGTATAGCCTGGATAAGCTGCAGGAATTGAAGGATTTGAAAGCCGAGATGCAGTCGTCTGCTTTAACCGAGATTGACGGCGGAATCGGCCCAGAAAACGTCGAGCTTGTGGTAAACTATGGGGCGGATTTGATCGTGGCAGGATCATCGATTTTTGGTCAGAAAGAACCCGCGCAGGCCTTCCAGAGATTACAACAGCTCGCCGGAGGAACTAAGCCGATAAGGGAGGCTTCGAAAAAGTAAGATATCGTGATGGCTTTTACGTTGTTTTAGAAACTCACCGCGAAGGCGCGAAAATCGCGAAAGCAATCCAATAAAATCATGACTTTGATAAGAATTAGGATCGTTAAAGTGAAGCGCTCCACAGCATGGCGAAGAGGAAGAAATGAACAGGCTTCGCGCTCTTTGCGCCTTCGCGGTGACTTTTTCAGCATGTTTTCAGGGAGAAACCGATGAAACGCAGGTTATGCTTTCCTGCATTGATTCTGGCGCTTTTGCTGGCGGGCTGTCACCACCAGAAAAGTGCCAATCTCCAGAAGGGGTCTGTTCCTCCCGACAGAGTGCTTTATCAGAATGGAGCCAAGTACCTGCAGAAAGGGCAATACATCAAGGCTCGGCTTTCCTTCCAGACGCTGATCTCGACTTATCCGGAGAGTGAATTTACGCCAAAATCGGTGATGGCCATTGGCGATTCTTACTATGAAGAAGGGGGCTCGGCGAACCTGCTGCAGGCAGAAGCGCAGTATAGGGATTACATTCTTTTCTATCCCAATTACGAAGACGCTGACGACGCCCAGATGAAAATCGCGGCTTTGAATTACAAAATGATGAGAGGGGCCGAGAACGACCAGACGTACACACGCAAGGCGGAAGTCGAATTGAAAAGGATGCTCCAAAATTTTCCCAACAGCGAATTGGTTCCGACCGCCAAGGAAATGCTGCGCGATGTGCAGCAGAGACTCGCCAAGTCGGAAGAAGTCGTTGGAGATTTTTACCTAAGGCAGCATAAGAACCTTCTAGCGGCTGAGAGCCGTTTCAAGGTAGCTCTGGAGAAAGATCCGCACTACCCGCACAAGGACGAGATTTATTTCAAGCTGGCCGAGACTCAAGAAAAGCAGGGAAGGATTACGGAAGCCGTCTATTATTATTCGCAGATCATAATCGGGTTTCCCTTCAGTGATAAGTACGAAGCGGCTAAGAAGCGATTAATTTTGCTGGAGCAGCCGGTTCCGCCGACTGACCCGGTCAAAGCCGCCGAAAATGAAAAAAACCGGGAGATCAGGGACTTCTCGATTTGGGACCCATTCCGAGATATTTGGTCCGTTTTCTCCGGCAAGGAAGATCCTTACGAACGGGCCAAGAGAGCCGCGGCAACAAGAGCGGCTCGTGAAGGCCAACTGGAAAAGAAGAACGGCGGCAATGGCAATAATAAAGAAAAGAAGCCGGAGACCAAGTGAAGCGGAAGATTCTACTGGCCGACGACAGCCCAACCATCCAGAAAGTAATTGAGCTTTGTTTTGTCGACGAGCCTTTTGAAGTTCAAGCAGTGCAAGATGGGAACCAAGCCTTGGAATTGCTGTGCTCATGGTATCCGGATATCCTGCTCGCGGATGTTCTGCTGCCAGGGATAGATGGCTACGCTCTGTGCAGGACGGCGAAGCGGGACAACAATATTCCAGTGATCCTTCTGGTAGGCACCTTTGAGCCGTTCGATTTTGGACGCGCTGAAGAAGCAGGCTACGATGCCTATCTCACGAAACCCTTTGATACATCGCAGCTCAACGAAATGGTCAAGGGGATGGTGCGGCCCTTTACAGAGGAGGAGATTCGCAGAGCCAGTCACGCTCTGGATTTCGAAGTCGAACACGTGGCGAAAAAGCCGAGAATTTTGGAAATCCGCGAGCTTAAACTGCCGTCTTGGAATTACGAAATTGTTCCGCAGCCCGAGTTGCCGCTTCCTCCCCTTCCGGTTTTCCAACCTAGAAAGCAGCCGGCGCAGGAAGGCGCCTCACGAAACGTTGAAGCAGATGTAGCCGAAGCCATCGAGCGGCTCGCGCCACGCTGGATAGAGAGTATCCGCCAGGACCTGTTGGACGAATTAAAGGGCAGAGGTCAGGGGTCAGAGGTTAGAGGTCAGAGGCTAGAAGTCAGAGGTTAGAGGCTAGAGGTCAGAGGTTAGAGGCTAGAGGTCAAAGATTAGAGACTACAACCAAGATTTTGAGCTTCCCCAGCCTCTGGTCCCAGCCCCCAGCCCCTAACGTCTGACCCCTAACCTCTAGCCCCTAACCCGACTAACCTCTAACCTCTAACCTCTGACCTCTGATCTCTGACCTCTGATCTTCTATGAACCCAGACCAAATCCCCAAGAGCTACGACGCAGGTGCGGCAGAAGAACGCTGGTACCAATTTTGGGAAGAGAAGCAATTCTTCGTCGCACGCGCGGAATCGACGGCTCCTCCGTTCTGCATTGTGATGCCGCCACCCAACATTACCGGGTCTTTGCACATGGGACACGCACTTACCAACACCCTGCAGGACATAGTAGTGCGCTGGAAACGCATGCAGGGCTTCAACACGCTCTGGGTGCCCGGCACCGACCATGCGGGCATTGGCACACAAAATGTGATTGAGCAACAGCTCGCCAGGGAAAAAATCCATCGCAGAGATCTTGGTCGCGAGAAATTCGAGCAGAGAGTGTGGGAGTGGAAGGAGAAAGCGGAGAAGACCATCCATCACCAGCTGCGAAAGTTGGGCTATAGCTGCGACTGGACACGGGTGGCCTTTACAATGGAGCCCCGTATGTCGCTCGCCGTGCGCGAAGTGTTTGTTCGCCTGTACGAGGAAGGGCTGATTTATCGGGGCGAATACATGGTTAATTGGTGCCCCCGTTGCACCACCGCCATTTCCGATTTGGAAGCACAGCACCACGCCGAACAGGGACAGCTTTACTATCTGCGCTATCCCCTTCTAGATTCCGATGCCAGCGTGAGCGTGGCCACGACGCGTCCGGAAACCATGCTGGGAGATACAGCCGTGGCGGTCCATCCGGACGACGAGCGTTACCGGGACCTCATCGGAAGGAAGGTGGTCTTGCCGCTGCTTCATCGTGAGATCCCCATTATCGCCGACGTTTTCGTGCAGAAGGAATTTGGGACAGGCGCCGTCAAAGTCACTCCGGCGCATGATCCCAACGACTACCAGCTTGGAGTGAGGCATCATTTACCACAGATCCAGGTGATCGACGAGACGGGCAGGATGACACAGCACGCCGGACCCTATGCGGGATTGTCGCGCGAACAGGCGCGTCGCAAGGTTCTAGAGGATTTGCGCCAGCAAGGACTGATCGTGAACGAAGAAGTCCACCAATTGAGCGTGCCGCGCTGCCAGCGCTGCAACACGGTGGTCGAATCGTTGGTCTCCACTCAGTGGTTCGTAAAGATCGCGCCATTGGCAAAACCGGCAATTGAGGCAGTGGAAAGCGCCGATCTTCGCTTTATCCCTTCCAACTATGAGAAGGTTTATTTCGAGTGGATGCGCAACATCCACGACTGGTGCATTTCACGGCAGCTATGGTGGGGTCATCGAATTCCAGCCTGGTACTGTGACGCTTGCGGAAGAATGCTGGTGTTGCGCACCGATCCGGAGCGTTGCCCGCAGTGCGGTAATCTGAAGTTACAGCAGGATCCCGACGTTTTAGACACGTGGTTCAGCTCGGGACTCTGGCCTTTTTCGACCTTGGGGTGGCCGAAGAAGAGTAGAGATCTGGAAGTGTTTTATCCCAATTCGGTGATGATGACCGGCTTCGACATTATCTTCTTCTGGGTGGCCCGCATGATCATGATGGGGATCCATTTCATGCATGATGTTCCATTCAGGACGGTGTTTCTCAATGGCCTGGTGCGCAACCAGGAGAAACAAAAGATGAGTAAGTCGAAAGGGAACGCCGTTGATCCGCTGGAGATTATTGAGCAGTATGGGACCGACGCGGTGCGCTTCACGCTGGCGGCAATGACGGGTGCGGGCTCGGACATTGTCTTTTCGACGGACCGGATGATCGGCTACCGCGCCTTTGCCAATAAGATCTGGAATGCAGCGCGCTTTCTGTTGATCAATCTTCCTGAGAATGCCGCGCCTGCGTCGCGCGCGGAAATTCAAGGTCTGGTGGCGCAGCGGTCCTTTTCTACTGTGAACCGATGGATATTGCATCGCCTCAATGTCATTGTCAGCAAAGTGAACGAAGACCTGGAGAAGTTCCGCTTTGACGAGAGCAGCAATGCGCTGTACCACTTCTTCTGGCATGAATTGTGCGACTGGTATTTGGAGCTCAGCAAGCCTGTGCTCGGCTCAAAATCTGGAGAAGATTACAATCAGACCGTCAAGACCATGATTTATTCCTTGGATATTTCGCTGCGCGCATTGCATCCTTTCATGCCATTTATTACCGAAGATCTGTGGCAGCGGTTGCCCCACCAGGGGCAATCGGTTGCTATCGCGGCCTATCCGGTGGCGGACTCCAATCTGGAGAATCCGGAAGCCGATCAAGAGATGAACCAACTTATCGACTTTGTGACGGCGGTGCGATCGGTGCGGTCTGAGAACAATTTGGATCCGGGCCGCCGCTTCCCGTTAGAGGTGATCGCATCGGGTGATGGTCTGGATCTGCTGGCGCGTTATAAGCCGGCCATTGTGGCGCTGGCGAAACTCACAGAGATTCGAGTGGTAGACAACTTCCAGGAAGATGGCGGCCGTCTCAGGGGTTTTTCCAGCCAGGGCGAATTTTCGCTAATATTGGAAACCGCAATTAATGCGAGCGCAGAAATGGAACGTTTAAAAAAGGAGATGGCTAAGCTCCGAAAAGAGGCGGAACGTGGCGCCAAAAAACTCGCCAACCATGACTTTTTGCGGAAAGCGCCGCAGGAGGTTATCGATTCGGCAAAGATCAGGCAAGTCGAGCTGGCCGGCAAGCTGGAAAAAGTTTCTGCCGAACTGCGACGGCTGGAAGGACGCTAAATGTTTCCCTCCAGGCAGGTGGTGCGAAGAATCGTTGAAGGCGCGCTTGCAGAAGATGTGGGTCGTGGAGATGTGACTACGGCGGCATTCGTGGACGCGGATGCTGACAGCAGGGCGGTCTATCTTGCACGCAATGAAATGGTGCTCTGTGGCGGTCCTTTGCTTCCGGTTGTCTTTGAAGTGGAAGATCCGCGTGTAAGTGTCGAGGTGCATTTCCCTGATGGTATCAGAGTACAGCCCGGTACCGTCTTTGCCGAAGCAGAAGGCCCCGCAGTCTCTTTACTTGCAGCAGAAAGGATTTCTCTCAATTTTCTACAGCGCTTGAGCGGCATCGCTACTGTTGCGCGCCGTTATGTGGACGCCGTGTGTGGCACCGGCGCTGAGATCCTGGACACGCGCAAGACCACACCGGGGCTGCGCGCGCTGGAAAAATACGCGGTGCGTGTCGGGGGCGCCCGAAATCACCGCTCGGGACTGGATGATGGGATTCTGGTGAAAGAAAATCACCTTGTGGCGGCCGGCGGATTGGAGAGAATTATGGAAAAACTGGGCTCGTTGAACCGCGGCTTGCTTCAGGTGGAAATCGAAGTGCAATCGCTGGATCAGCTGCGTGCTCTTCTGGAGCTTCCGGTGGATGTGGTGATGCTGGACAACATGACTGCTGTTCAGGTTGCCGAGGCGGTGCAGATTGTCGGCGGCAAATTCAAACTGGAAGCATCAGGCGGCATTACTCTGGAGAACGTTCGGGAATTTGCCGAAACGGGTGTTGATTTTATTTCTATCGGAGCGCTGACGCATTCATATCAGTCTTCGGACATTTCCTTCCTGCTGCAAAATTGAGACTTCCGGAACGCCACGTCATCGCGGGCTTGCCGTTTTCCATCGTCCGTTTTGAAGAGATTGATAGTACTAATCATTTTCTGAAAGAGTGGGGCCGTCACTCGCCCGAAAATGGTTTGGTCGTGATAGCGGATTGCCAGACAGCGGGTCGTGGGAGATTGGGAAGAAGGTGGGAATCGCCGCGGAACGAAGGGCTCTATTTTTCTTTGCTGATCGGGCCTGTGGATCCTGAGCGTGCCGCCGCAATCCCGCTGATCGCGGGCATAGCCCTGCGCGACACGCTGGCAGCAAGCTTTCCGGTTCTCATCAGCCTTTTGGATTTAAAGTGGCCCAATGATGTCCTCATCGGCGGCAAGAAGGTGGCCGGAATTCTGGCCGAGCTTGAGACGCCGCCTGCTCAGGCTCCATTTGTGGTTTTGGGTGTCGGCGTAAATTGCAATCAGTCGGAATTTCCCGCCGAGCTGCCACGGGCCACGTCGCTGAGGCAAGCACTAGGGTTCTTGGTGGATCGGAGTTCGCTCGTTGAAGCGTTCCTGACAACCTGGCATGGTTATTTAACAGGAGAGGTGATGGCCGCGCTGCCGGAAGGTATGCAAGAATCCGAGCCGCGACCGTTAGGGAGCGGACTCTCCAGCGAGAGTCCCCGCCTGCGGCGGGAGGGCTCAGAAATGTCTCTGTCGAGAGTAATTGAGGACTGGAAACAGCGCAGCAGTTTTTGGAACGGCAAGATCGTGCGCCTCCTGGTGGATGGTAATACGCTGGAAGGGATCACTTGTGATGTGGCGCCGTCTGGAGCGCTGGTCGTACGATTGCGATCCGGGGAAATGAAAGAGCTTCTTGCCGGAGAAGTAGAATGGATACCGGCCGCGAATGAACGCGAATAAACGCGAATGAGCATTTTTAATTACAAGGAACAGCCGGGCTACTTTGCGAGATTGAAAGAGGCAATTCAGGTCACCAAGAAAGATCTTGTCGCCAAAATCGATGATGCGCTGGGACTTGAGAAAGAGATCAACGCAACGTTACTTGAGGATCTGGAGCGAATCCTGATATCTACCGACATCGGCGTGGATGCGGCCGACCACATTATCAACAAAATCCGCGTCATGGCGAGCAGCAGACAGATCAAGAACATTCGTGAGATTAAGCGGCTGATTAGATCTGAACTGCTGGAAATCCTGAAAACGGCGGGCTCCGCGCCGCCGCCGGCGGATATTCCTCTGCGCGTGGCAATGATCATCGGGGTCAACGGCGTCGGTAAGACAACCACCATCGGGAAGCTGGCAAGGCTGTACAGGAAAGAAGGGAAGGAAGTTTTGATTTGCGCCGCCGACACCTTTCGCGCAGCGGCCGTCGAGCAACTGGGGATCTGGGCCGAACGAAACAAGGTGGAAATGATCAAGCAAAAATCCGGTACAGATCCTTCGGCGGTCCTGTTTGATGCGATTGCAGCCTCCAAAGCACGCCTCAAAGACGTAATGATCGTCGACACGGCAGGGCGACTTCACACTAAGAGCAACCTGATGCAAGAGCTGGAAAAGATGAAGCGCGTAGCCGGCCGCGAACTGCCGGGGGCGCCACACGACATATTTCTGGTGATCGACGCGACCACCGGGCAGAACGGGCTGGCGCAGGCTAGGGAATTCACTCGATCGGTCGGTGTGACCGGTTTGATCGTCACGAAACTGGATGGCACGGCCAAAGGCGGGATTGTTGTCGCCATTACCAAGGAACTGCGCATCCCGATTGCTTATATCGGCGTGGGAGAGGAAATTGATGACCTGATGGTTTTCTCTCCAGAAGCCTATGTGGATGGGCTGTTTGACTAGGGCTGGGGGCCCCAGTCCCTGCACCAGCGTCAGAGCCCGGAGCGTCAGCGACGGGTCCTGCCAGAGTAAGTCGGCGATCCAAACCTTCGTCTGGCAGACGCTGTTACTCTGGCGGGACCCGTCGCTGACGCTCCGGGCTCTGACGTTTTCGCCGCTGCGGGACCCGTCGCTGAAATCAATTTTTTCACACCTTCTTACGCTCCGGGCTCTGAACCGCCTCTTTCATTTGTCCACAATCTTCAGCCGTATTATCCCCGCACGTGCTGAGCGATCGAAGAAGTTTTCTGGTCGAATCCGCAGGTAAAATCGTAACACCCCGAAAACGACGCCTATTGATGCGGTTCCGAGGATAAAGAAAAAACTGAACGCCAAGGAATTCAAGACTGTGTTAAGTAGAAAAGGCACACCTTTCCCCAGATACTTGTTGGCTGGGCGCTTATCGACGAGCCACTTGATCGACGGCGTGTAGTGGATTTGATCCAGCAACGAAAATGCCTGGTCTTCGGTCATTCCCTCGGTCAATGCCAGAACTACTCCCGCCCGTTTGGCGTAAACTTCGTGACTTTTGTCCCGCACATAGCCGTTGATTCGCTCGAAACTTTCCAGGGCGAGGGAGGGCGTGGGATAGCCGAGGACAATTAATCGCTTTCCGTCAGGACGATATCGCCCGATGGCTGCCTGCACGCTTTTGTCCAGGGAAAGCAGGGGTCGAATGTCGGCGAGCCGGCCATCATGGGGCAATAAATCTTTCACGAAGAATTTAATGCTCGAGATATCCAGATTCTTGCGGGGAAGCAGTTCCACCACCAGTGGGAGTTGGCCGGGCCGAGCCACCTGCGAGGCCAGATGGTCCGCCAGTCCTATTGCAACCGCCGGCTCGGCGCCACGAATCATGATGAAGAAGCTTCCCTTCCAGAACATCAATTCGTTTTCCGAAGATCTGGCTCCGTTACCGATGGGCAGCTCCTTTGGCATCTGGGCCCCGGCCAGTGTGAATAAACCAAAGGCTCCCGGAGGATCGATCATTTCCAGGGCATCGATGCGGATTTTGTCCTGAACATCGCTCAGTGACTGGACGGAAACCAGTATGAACTCTCTCAGCCAGAAGGCCTGCAGTCCTGTCGCCTGCGCCACTTTCTCCAAAACAGGCTGAGAAATGATTTCGGAGCGGAAGCCGGTGAGCTGGAACGGTTGGGTGATCAATACAGCATCTTCATCATGGGACAGGGAAGCTTGAGCGCCCGCGAATCGAATATGGCAAGCAAGAAGGGATAAAAAAATAAGAATGTAAACTTCGAGTGAGAAATGACGAAGAAAGGATGAAGATTCTCGACGGCGCTTGATGTGTAGTTCAACATTGGTCATTCGCAACTCCGATTCCCCCACGCTCCCAGTTTTAATCCAATAGACATCGGCTGTTGTGTCTGGGTTCCATAATCTCGAGTTGCTAAGGGAGCGGCGCCGCAATGAAAGTCATCTGCGACACACGTCCTGGCAAAGACTTTGCCGGCGCAACCCATATTGGCGCGCTCCATGCCGGTCGCGGTTCTGTGGGTGCAGCGTGACGCTTACAACCGCGTATATCTGCGGCTAATAGATCCTTAGTGCGTTACCGTAATTCTGAAATCGAGTACTTAGTCTGCCAACTGATAGGCTCGCTTCAACCACGAAAGCACCTTCTGGTTTAAATCTTCGGGTCTGGCGATATGGAGGGTATAAACGAACCGGTCAGGTGATGGTTGCGTCACCTTTAGTACGATCGGGTCAGTAAGATTACGGTCTCCGAGGAGTTCTACCAGGAGGTGTCGTTTCCTGGGATGGATGGAGCAGAACTGGCCTCGGCGCTGCAGTTGAATGCAAGTTTTGACCGAATTGACAGTTACCGCTCCAAATTTCTCAACCTGACTTACCAGGCTCTTGTACAACTTTCGCACGTAAGGTTCGCTGTTCTTGAAATGTGCGTCTACTGGATAAGTTTCGCACGAATGCATTTGTCCCACTCGGGAAAAAGAACGCGCGCACTGGGGACACTGCCAGACATTTCCAATCATGAATTGTTTGCCCTCTTCTTTCTTGTATAGGAAGAATATCTGAACAGGCGATCGACACGCAACGATTCGTTATTTTTCGTAGATTTGTGACAGGTGTGCCGCTCCCTTCCGGTCGCGGTTCTGTGGGTGCCGTTGACTGAAATCCTAGTCTGTAGTGGGACGATTGGTGTATATCACGTTGCCGACGGGGTCGATGATCTTGTAAACCTTGGTTACAACGGGAGGTTGCTGGGCAGCGACTGCGCCGGCGGGGCCATTGCCTTCAAGGGCGGCCATCTGAACGGGACGGTAAACCTGGCCGTAGCGGGCGACGATCCGATTGACGTAGCCGACCGTTTCCCGATAATTCGGAACTCCACCAATTCGCTTTACGGCATTCTCTCCGGCGTTGTAGGCGGCCAGGACAAGCTTCAAATCGTTGTTGAAGGTGTCGAGAAGGAATCGCAGATACTTGACGCCGCCTTCGATGTTCTCATCTGGATAGAAAATGTTCCTGACGCCAAAGCGCCGGGCGGTGCTGGGGATCAATTGCATCAATCCGCAGGCTCCTTTGTTGGAGACGGCCACCGGGTTATAAGCGGATTCCGCGGCAATGACGGCGCGGACCAGATTGGGATCCACTTTGTACGTAGCGGAATGCTTGGAGACAGAACTTTCGTATCGTGAGAAAGCTGAATCTGCTGGAGCCTGCGTCAGGGTTTTTCCCAAAGGAGAGGAGACCGGCTCGGGTAAAGCAACAGGAATGCCATCGATGTCGGTGTGCTTCTGGGGAACATTAAAGTACACGAGCACACCCTTTTCGTCTGTATAAGAGTGAATCGACTTGGCCGACATCGGACGAGAAGCGGCCGCAGCGACGATTACGAAGGCTAAAAGTCCGAGGATCTTATGAAATCTCATATCAGCCGGGCCCCAGTATACATGGAATTACCTATTTTTGCCTGATCTTTACTGTAGATGCTGCAATTTTAGAAAAGTTTAGGCGGGAGACGCTGTATTTTCAATCACTTTGATACTTTCTTCCAGAGCCCGTCCGATCTGGTCGGGGGCCTTACCCCCGGCCTCAGCCATTTCCGGCTTGCCCCCCCCTCCACCGCCGATGATCGGAGCGATCTTTTTAATCAATAGGTTAGCGTCGAACTTTTGGGCGAGATTTGGGGTGACGACCACCAACAGCGAGGCCTTTCCATCCGTCTTGCTTCCCAGGATAACAATGCCGCTCTTCATTTTGGAACGGAGGTGCTCGCCGATTGCCCGTAGTTGCGCGCTATCCAGGTTGTCAAATTCCTTTGTGATGACCTGAATGCCCTGAATGTTATGCGCCTGGCTCAACAGCGTATCCGTGTCAGCTGTCGCCAGTTTCAACTTCAATTGTTCGAGCTGCTTTTGCGTTTCCTTGAGGGACTGCGCAAGGCGCTCGACGTTAAGGATCAGTTCTTTACGCGAACTTCTGAACGTTTCTGCGATATTGTCCAGCAGCGCCTCATCCTCGAGAAAACGATCCAGCGCTGCTTCACCAGTGACTGCTTCAATCCTGCGAATTCCTGCTGCGATGCCGCCTTCGCTGGTGATTTTAAACAGCGCGATATCTCCTGTTTGTCCGACGTGGGTTCCGCCGCAAAGCTCTTTGCTGAAATCAGAGATGGAAACGACGCGCACACGCCGCGTGTATTTTTCGCCGAACAGAGCCATAGCACCCGTCTTGAGCGCTTCGTCCAGTTCCATTTCAGTTTTGTCGACCTGGACATTTTCGCGAATCTTCTCATTAACCAGGCGCTCGATCTCCTGAAGCTCGGCTTTGGTAACCTGTGCGAAGTGGGTGAAGTCAAAACGCAGCCGGTCAGGCGCCACCAGCGAACCTGCCTGTTTGATGTGTGGTCCCAGAACCTCTCGCAACGCGGCGTGCAGAAGGTGAGTGGCTGTATGATTGAGGGCTATAGCCTGCCGCACCCGCTCGCTGACTGAGCAAATCACGGTTTCGTCCTGGCGCAAAGTTCCCACATCGACGTGAACCTTATGCAGGATTATGCCGGAGACGGGACGTTTAACATCGCGTACGGACGCATGAGTCTGCTCCGTCTCAATTACGCCCTGGTCGCCTACCTGCCCGCCGGCTTCAGCGTAAAAGGGTGTTCGATCTAGGAGCAACTCCCCCTCTTCCCCTGCATGCAGTTCCGTCAGGCGCGCATCACCTCTGAGAATTGCCAGGACCCGTGCGTTCACGCGTCGAATCGCGTCATAACCGACGAACTCGCTGTTGAAATTCTTTGCCAGCTCCTGATAGAGAGGCTTGACCTGTTTTTCCCCTCCTTTCCAGCTCTGGCGCGCGCGCTCCCGCTGCTTTTCAAGTTCCTCCTGGAATTCCTGTTCACGGATGGTCAAGCCTCGCTCTTCTACAATCTCCTTAGCCAGATCAAATGGAAATCCATAGGTGTCATACAGCTTGAAAATCTCGCGCCCGCTGATCTCTCGGGATCCCTGTTTTTGCGACTGTGACATCAGATCCTCGATCAGTCTTAGACCGTAGGAGAGCGTAGTAGAGAACTTCTCTTCTTCGCTGCGAACCACGCGCGCTACGTACTCACGGGACTCTCCGACTTCCGGGTAAACATCTCTCATTTGCGTGGCCACAAAGGCGCAGACCTGGAATAAGAATGGCTCGTTGCTGCCCAATTGTTTGCCGTACCGAATGGCGCGCCGCATGATTTTTCTCAGGACGTAGCCACGCCCTTCGTTGCCGGGCAGAACGCCGTCGGCGATCAGGAAAGCGGCGGCTCGACTGTGATCTGCGATGATGCGCAGCGTTGTGTCCACCTTTTCAGTTTCGCCATATTCTCCTGACGTCAATCGGGAAGCCTCCTGGATGATTGGCCAGAACAGATCCGTCTCGAAGTTACTGCGCTTTCCCTGAAGCACGCAGGCTACTCGCTCCAGACCCGCGCCGGTGTCAATGGAAGGTTTCGGCAGCGGAGTCATTTGCCCCGACGCATCCCGATTAAACTGCATGAAGACCAGGTTCCAGATCTCCACGAAGCGCCCGCATTCGCAGGGGAATTCGCATTTGTGGCCCGCAGGACTCTGCCCAAAGTCATAATGCAGCTCCGAGCAGGGGCCGCAGGGACCCGTTTCGCCCATCGCCCAGAAGTTGTCACTTTCACCCAGACGAAAAATGCGGGTTGAGGGAATGCCAACGGAGCGATTCCAGATTTCGTACGCTTCGTCGTCGTCTTCAAAAATAGTGATGAACAGGCGATCGGGCGGTATGCCGTAGACACCCGTCAGAAGCTCCCAGGAAAAAGGGATCGCTTCCTTTTTGAAATAGTCTCCGAAGGAGAAATTCCCCAACATTTCAAAAAAGGTGTGATGCCGGGGAGTGCGGCCGACCTGTTCCAGGTCATTGTGCTTGCCACTGACACGCATGCATTTCTGGCAAGTCGTGGCGCGGCGGTAGTCGCGATGCTCGACGCCCAGGAAGACGTCTTTGAACTGATTCATGCCGGCATTGGTAAAAAGCAGGGTTGGGTCGTTCTCAGGAACGAGCGAGCTGCTCTTCACCACACGATGGCCGCGCTCTTCGAAGTATTTCAAAAACTGGCCGCGGACTTCGTTGCCAATCATATGCTTATCTCTTTAAAACGGCAGTCGGCAGGAGGATGAAATTTCGAATGACGAAGTTCGAATGACGAATGAGGGGAATTGCGGATTTCGGATTGCGGATTGTAAAACTGTCAGCCTTCAGCAGTCAGCGGTCAGCTTCTCTGATTGCTTTAGCTGATCGCTGACGGCTGA
>DASYPF010000145.1:0-9853 GCA_036006905.1 Acidobacteriota bacterium | reverse complement strand
TCTTCTTCACTCCAGTAAATAATGACTTCGTATTTATGCATCGTCCTCACCAAAATGATACTTCAAAAGCACATCCACCAACGAGGGGCGAAACAATGGCCTTCAAGCGCTGGGAAATCGGCGTTGTGTTTCTCTGTCGCCTTATGTATGGTGTTTGTATGGCGCGCTTGATTACGACGACGGTTCGGCTGCGAGAAGAGGATGTACGGGCGTTGAAGAGAGCCCGCGCGGCTGGCCACTCCGCTTCCGACCTCATCCGCAAGGGCCTACGAGTGGTGGCTTCGCGCTATTACACCGGTCGTCGCCCGCCGTCTACACGCCTTTTCGAGTCCACGGACACCAAGCTCGGAGATGAATCGGAGCTCTTTCGAGACCTCGAGACTTGAGTCCGCCGATCCTTGCAGATACCGGTGGACTCCTGCGGGGCCTCGCCCGCACAAGAGCCGGTACGCCAAGCTTCCCTGAATACGAGGAGATTCTAACGTCTGCAAGTCTGGTCATCGTACCCGGGCTCATTCTGGCAGAGGTGGATTACTTTTTACGAGACAACCGCGCCGCCATGCGAAAGCTGGTTGCCGAGATTTTTGATCCGGGAACTCGCTACGAGTATGAGTTGCCCCTCCCATCCGATATTGTTCGAGCCCTTGAGCTTGACGCGAAGTTCGGAAAGCTCAACTTGGGACTGGTCGATGGAACCGTCGCTGCTGTAGCTGAGCGGCGCCACGTCTACCGAATCCTGACGACGGATCGTCGTCATTTCGGCACACTCCGTGTTGGTCCGCGTCTTAGCCGGCCGCTCGAGCTACTGCCGTGAACGAGACAGAATCAAAAGGCTGCCGCCCAGCCATCCAACGCGATGCTGTTCACGGTTTGCGCCGCGCAGATCTGGCATGGAGTACGGATACGCAGCCTACTTTTCGCTGCGTTTCCAAACAGGTGGTTCCGCATAATTCACGTTAAGCGCCGTGAGGTTTGGTGAAGCAGTCAGAGAACGAATTCGAGGAACAGGATCGTCGAATCGCGGCAGTTATCGGGGAAGACGATGCGGGTGCAGCCGGCCGATGGTTCAGCCATCTCCGGGCCAATCTGTCGCTTCCGTGCGAAGTAACCGGGAGCGAGGATTTCCAATGGGAGGAACCCTATGCCTTGGGCGTCTGGAGCCAAACCGAGTATCGCAAGCTCCAGAAGACGCAGCCGTCGTACCGAGATATCTTCATCCTGGAGTCGATCCAGGAGAAAGCACACTCCGAGTGGGCGATGTTTGCAGACGACATCGGGGCGAATGTTCGCCGAAAGTCCGACGGTGCGCGGTTCATCCTTGGCTTGTGTGAAATCAGAGCGGTGAAAGAGGACAGGCGGAACCAGCAGCTATTCGTGGACTACTCGTGCTGGTTTGTCAACTATCGCTAGCATCAAGCGGTGCCTAACTCGTTACAGCCACCGAGCGGCGCGTGTGATCATGGGGCCGCCAAGGCTGGCTCCTGTTGGGCAACTGGTCAATGTTGAGTTCCCTAGTCCGCATCATCTCTATTGGCCGGACCTCGATATTGATCTTGCTGTGGAGTCTATTGAACATCCAGAGCGCTTTCCTCTGATAAGTATGGCAGGGCCTAACAAAGGCATCCAGCGGCCGGCGCAAAAGCAGCGCCGCCACTGATGCCAGGCGTTAGCCGGACTATGCGGAACCGTCGACGGCCAATTAGCGTTTGTAGTAGGGTAGTAGTGGACGCCGTTGCGCATCGGCCATGCCTACTGTAAAAGACATTCCTGGCCCGCACCGGTTCTACTTTTATAGCTTCGATTGCAACGAGCCGGTGCACGTGCACGTCCAAAGGGAGAGAATGATTTGCAAGTTCTGGTTGGAGCCGATTGTTCTCGCTCAGAACCACGGTTTCTCCGCCAGAGAACTCAGTCAGATTCGTGCAGCGATTCAATTGAATCTTGCCAAAATCCAGGAGGCCTGGCGTGAGCATTGCGGTTAGCACAGATGCCCGAGTCAAGAAAGTATCCGTGACTGACGAGCTGATTACGTTTTACCTCGCTGACGGGCGTGTGATTGGTGTGCCGTTGGCGTGGTCATGGCGCCTTAGCGACGCTACTCCAGAACAACGAGCCAACTCTGAGATCATCGGGGACGGTCACGGGGTCCATTGGCCTGACATTGATGAAGACATAAGTGTCGATGGCATACTCCATGGGATTCCCGCGCGCCGCCCCAAAAAGTAGTGGTCGGTATGCGCCAGCTAACGTATTAAGACTTCTTGTGGCGTTGAGCCGTTACACAAGTCTGAGCTGAAGCGTGAAGTTTGGGTGATTCTCCATTAAGCCTCGCTTCATCAATCAATCGAACAATCAAGAAATCTGGCGGCGATCTCTTTTTATACCATGAACATCTTGCCTTCCGGGGTCAAGCTGATGTCGATGTTCTAGCCCTTGTGCTTGATCGTGACCTCATAGACGAGCTTTCCGCCCTCCGTTTCTTTGCTGGCGCCGGTCACGTCGGCGCCTTTCACGCCCGTGCCAACTCGATTACTGCTGCTCGTGAAGATGAGACCGCCAACTTCGTCAAGGTAAAGTCGAGGAGGCGGGTACTTACCGGCAACTATCCGGTCTGGAGGCAACTCGCCCGCTTGCTGCGAGCTTCAGACTACGCCGCTTCAAGCGTGTCGGGCTCGATTTGAAATAATGTCGCGTTCGATCTCTTCCTGATGGTCATGATAGTAGCTAAGAGCCTCGTGCACTTGCGCTGGTGTCAGATGTGGCAAGCCCTCAAGGATCTCTTCGACGCTGAGCCCGAGCTTGTAGTACCCAACAACACTTTTCACGGGCGTGCGCGTTCCTATGATGATCGGCTGGCCGCCGACACACCGCGTTAGAGCGGCTAATATACCGGTAGGCCGTTTTGGTTCGCATGCGCCACATTGTATCACGGCGGCTGTTTCTCCCCTGGTGTCGGAGGCTCTCATGCCGTGAGGTCTGGAGCCGAATCGTGACTGCAGTTCATCGGCATAGGATTCGCGAGGCATTGTTAGGGAGATAGGGCTTCAGTGCGGTTCCCGTTTGCAAAGCCTGCCTGCCTCGGGCTTTCCCGAAGGGCTAGCATCGACGCGCTCTTCGGAATAAAGATGGGTGCTGGGTGTTGTATAATCAGCAGGTTGCTTTGGGAAGGTCGAGAATGACTACCAAGCCAGTCATCCACAGTGACCCTGAAATCCTCGGAGGCACTCCTGTATTTGTCGGCACGAGAGTTCCTGCGCAGACTTTGATTGATTATCTTGAGGCTGGTCATCCTTTATCTGATTTTCTTGATGATTTTCCCTCCGTGACCCGTCAACAAGCGCTCGCAGCATTGCAACAGGCCAAGGAAGCCTTGCTAGCCGATGCGCGTCCTGCTCGATGAGTGCATCCCACGTAACTTGCGATCAGAACTCCTGGGCCATGAGGTTCAACAAGATCATTGGGACGGAGTTCTCCACGAGTAGTTTTTCTTCTAGCCGAAGAGCTTGGCAATTACTTTGCCGCCGTTGGAGAGCTTGACGGGGCGGCCGATGGGAGTCAGGTATTCCTGCGTAAAATCTATGCCGACGCGGCTGTAAATTGTGGCCACAAGATCTTCAACCTGATAAGGATCGGAAACCACCTCGGCAGCCTTGCCGTCGGTGGCGCCCAAAACCTGGCCGCCTGTGACTCCACCGCCGGCCATCACGATGGAGAAGGCCTTTGACCAGTGATCCCTGCCTGCTTCGGCGTTTACCTGCGGCGTGCGACCGAATTCTCCCATCATAACGACCAAAGTAGATTCCAACATTCCCCGCTGATGCAGGTCCTCAAGCAGCGCCGAGTAGGCCATGTCCAATTCGGGAAGCAACAACTTTTCCAGGGTATTGAAGTTGTTGCCGTGTGTATCCCAGTTGAGCCAGCCTTTGCTAACTGTTACAAACCGGACGCCCGCTTCCACCAGGCGACGAGCCAGCAGACAACCTTGTCCAACGGGCGTACGGCCATATCGGCTTCGCACCCCCTCCGGCTCGGATTCAATATCAAAAGCTTTTTTGGCAACCGAGGAACGCATCAAGTCGTATGCCTTCTCGTAGAACGTATCCACCGTCCGGAATTCATTTCGGGTATCGATTTCCCTGAAATACTGATCGATCTGGTTCAGCAGCCATCTGCGATTATTGACCCGGTTCCAATCAATATCCGTGGGCAAGTTCAAGTCGCGCACCCGGTAACCCGTGACATTCGGGTCGCCTGCGATGAAAGGTCCATAAGCGCCTCCCAAAAAACCCGGACCATAGGATGGGAATGTATTGGGAACGGCTACATACGGAGGCAATCCGTTCCTCGGGCCCTTTTCTTTGGCGATGACCGAACCCATGGAAGGAAATTCAATGGTCTGCAGCGGCAAGTATCCGGTCAGCAGATAATTGATCGCTCGTTCGTGATTGGCCTCGCGCGATGTCATGGAACGAATGATGGCAAACTTATCCGCCACCTGGGCCGTGCGCGGCAAATGTTCGCAGATTTGAATGCCGGCTACGTTTGTCGCGATCGGTTTAAAAAGACCCCGAACTTCCTTCGGAGCATCCGGCTTCATGTCGAATGTGTCCGTTTGGGGCGGGCCACCGCTCAACCACACCAGAATGATGGATCGATCCGTTTCCAGGGGTTTGCCATGGACCGGTGTATCGGCAGCCAGCGCTTTCAGGGCGAAGAATTCATTCAGGCCGAGGCCGAAGAAGCCAAGCGAGCCGATCTTGATAAAGTCACGGCGTCCGAATAAATCCATGGGAACTCTACCGCAGTCACATTTTGGCATCTTTAATGATTGTACAAGAACTCCTTGGAATTCAGTAGCGCCCAGGCGAAATCTTCCAAACCCTCACGGCGCGAATTGCTCTTGGCGATCGCCTGAATGGCAAGCTCCATTTCCTGTACGCGTGGGCGCCGGCCCAGCGCGGCAAGATAGAAATACCGCACGATATCTCTGTCGCTTCTTGCCTGCCCAATCAGTCGCACCAGCGGGCTTCCTTGATTGCGCAGCTTGGCGTTGATCATCTCCCCGCTGACAAGGTTGAGCGATTGAGCGAGGCTGGCGGTCTGTTTGCGTGTGCAGGTGGCGTTTTCTCTAGTGGCGCGATCAAAGATCGTCAAAAAATAAGAATCCACAATAGGGTCAGGTAACTGAATGGCGCGCTTACCTGGGTAAAAGAAAGGATACTTCTCGGGAACGGCGGTCACCTGCGCGATAGCATCGGCCAATTGTTCGGCCGTCAGACGGCGCATTGTGTAATGAGAATACCCACTGCTATCGTCGCGATTGGTATCATTGGTTTTCGACGAGAGCTGGTAGGTGCGCGAATTCAGGATGCGTTTCATCAGATGCTGCAGGTCAAAACCGTGCTCCACAAAATCGCGGGCCAGCCGGTCAAGCAGCGCCGGATTGCTGGGCGGATTGGTAAAGCGCAAATCATCAACCGGATCGACTATGCCGCGTCCCATGAATTCCCGCCAGATGCGATTGACCGCAGCCCGCGCAAAATAGAGGTTTGAGGGAGAGGTCAGCCACGCGGCCAGACGCGCGCGCCGGTCTTCCTGCGGCCAGAAGAAGACCTGCGGTCCGCCAAGCAGCTTGGCCGGCACGATCTGCTTGGTCTGCGGATGCTGAAATTCTTTGTCCGGGTCGATGTAGAGGAAACGCTCGTTGTTACGAACGCCATTCTTGAATTTAACCTGTGAAAAAAAGGCCGCCATTCCAAGAAAGTCGTCTCGCTTCCATCGTTCATTGGGGTGATCATGACAGCGGGCGCACTCCAGACTGACGCCCAAAAATGCCTGACTGGTGAACGTCACCATGTCTTCGGGCTTTTTGCCGGCGGCATAAAAGTTTGTAGGCAACGCCTGATACGTGCCGCCGCTGGATGCCAGCAACTGGCGCACCGTTACGTCGTACGGTCTGTTTGTGGCAAACGCTTCTCTGAGCCACGCCTGGAAATAGGCGGTACCGTTATATAGAAACTGCGGGCTGTTGGTGAGCAAATCGCCCCATTTAAGCGACCAGAAGTCCGCGTACTCGGGCCGGCGGAAAAGAGCGTCAATCAGACGGCTTCTCTTTGCGGGCGATCGATCGTTGAGAAATCTCTGCACTTCGGGAGCAGTGGGCAACGTTCCGATTAGATCCAAATACACGCGTCGAATGAATTCGTTGTCAGTGCAAAGGTCAGATGGAATGATCTGCAGTTTCTCCAGTTTTCTGAAGACCAGATCATCAATGTAGCTGTTGCGCGGGGTCCTGGGATAATTTTCGACCGCGGGCCGCAGCACTACAGCAACCTGCGCCACTCCCACGGCTCCTAAAGAACGAATCATGATATTGGCTTCGCCGCTGCGCCGGGGAGACACCAGGCCATTGGGACTTACAACGGCGACTGTTTCATCGCTCGAGTGGTACCGAACCTGCCGCGTGATATCGACCTCGCGCCCGTCAGTGTACTTTCCAATGACTACCAACTGCTGTCTTGCCTCCGCGGTTGTGAGAAATCGTTGATCGCGTGGATAAACGAGAATTTGTTCCAGGCGTGGTCCGCCGGGTTTTCCTTGTGGAGCACCGGCCGAGATCCAGTTGAGCAGTGCCCGATACTCCAAAGAATCTTCCGAGAAAAGCTGACCGCCGCCGTGCCGAATCGTGAAGGTGGGCTTCATCAGGATCAAGCTTTCTTCGGGGAATTTGAGATCAACTCTTCGGCCGTTCCCATCCTTTACGATTGCACGATAATCAGCATCAGGATCATAACCGAATAGAGACAGTTTGAATCCTCCCTGCCCGTTTAAAGCGCCATGACAATTGCTCGAATTGCAGCCGACCCGGGAAAACACAGGCGCGATATCGGCGGCAAAGTTCAGTTTCTCGGTTCGGCCGGAATCTTTTACGCTGACTGAGGCGAAGGCCGTCTGATTTGAAACGACCACCTTGACCTGGGCGAGGCCCAAAGATTTCGAAGTGATAACTCCGCTCTTGCCGATTTCAATAGCGAGCGGAGCGTGCAGCGTCAAGGAGTGGCTGGAGACCGGTGCAGGCGGCGCTACAGAGAATTCGGCCAACCGAGTGACATCGCGCAGCGATCCGTCAGCGAACCGGCCGGTAACGATGACCGTCTGAGATTCACCTATCCCTGAGATCACGATAGAAGCCGGCTCGATAGAGATTTCCTCAAGAAAAGCGTCACCCTTCGCGTCGTGGCCCGTTTTTGGCGCAGCCGCGCCGTAAAGAAAGCACACAAGCGGCAAGACAGTACCGGCGGCGGTTCCCACGCGACGCAAAAGGTTTCTGACCCTCAAAATCTTCGCGTTCGAAGGCATCAATCCACCTGCAACATAATGCGAGGAGCTGACTCGCTGTGCCACTCGGAACCATCCGAAGCTTTGGCAATAATCGTCAAATCCGAAATGCGCGCCTGAGAAACGGAATCGGCGGCCTTCAATGTTACGCGCGCCATGCGGCCTTGATCAATAAACTCGACCTTCTCGATATTTATTCCGGAAGGGAGATTCTCCATGGCGATCTCCAAAGGGGCCAAAAAATTCTGTGCTCTCGAAATCTTCACTCCAAATTCGACGCTTCCTCCCCTGACAAGATAGACAGTAGCCGCCGCAGATTCGATCGAAAAGAGCGGCACCTCGACGACAGCCAGCAGCGCCTTGGGAGACTTGTAGTCAAGAAACCCGGGGCCGCTGCCGGCAAATCTCGATTCAGGAAGATGAGCTGTTTGTCGAAGTTCCGTTCCTCCGCTTTTGGCAATTCCGTACACTACAATTTCAGTCACGTCCGGCGGCGCTTCGGCACTGGCCGCAAACTCCAGCGTTCCGTTGTCTTTATCAGCAGCAATTACCAGGGGCTCTGCCGTCACGCCGGCAGAACCTGCCGCAGCACGAATCGTGATTTCTCCTTTAAATCCTTCTTCGCGCAGAACTGAACAACCAACTTTGCCTGTGCCATTCCGCGCCACGGCAACACGGTCGCTGTCGAGAGCCAGGGAAAAACCCGGGCGCGGGCGTCGCGCTGTAAGCCGGTAAACATGATCTTGTCCGCCCGTCCGATAAACGCTGCTTACCTTAATGAAGTAATTACCTCTATCCTTGAATTTATAGTGCAAAAGTGAATCGCGATTGAGAGCGCGGCCCAACATTTTTGCATCGTCATTGGCTCCCATCGTCTTCCCTTTCGCATCGACTAAGGTCAGTTGAGAATCGAGCGCTGAGCCGTATTTTTCAGCATCGATGATGAAGGTCAAAGACTCTCCGGCTTCCACCGAAACTTTATACCAATCTTCGTCTCCGTCCTTGTCGATCCGGCCATTTACCGTTGTCGGAACTGAAATAGGTTGAGCTTGCCGAAGGCTATCGTTGGGTTCAGTTTCTCCAATCTCAGGAAACTCACCCACTATAAATTTGGCCGGAGCGAAAGTGCCGGAGTTTTCCTTGAGAATCAAATCGTGAACGCCGGAATCTGCAGCGGGCGCGATTTCAGCGAGCAGCCGATCAGGGCGGCCGCGCATTCCGGCTCTTGGAGCGACCAGCCTGCCGGCTATTCCTCTGCTGTTGAACATGACTGCCGGAGCCGGTTGTAGAAAATCAGCGTGCATGGAAATGTCCAAAGAGGTTCCACGCGTGCCGCCAAAAGGGAACAGCGACCAAATGAACGGACTTTGGCCGATTGCAAGCTGATACGTCAAATCATTTCGGGCTTGACCGCCCGCGGGCATGCGCGTCGCAGTTACGGCGGCAACATAATCGCCTTCTTGATGAAATACATGATCGATATATGGATCCCAGATGAACCGTCCTTCATCATGGACGATCTCTCTGCCGCTGGGATAAAGGATCGCCAAAGAAGTATCAGCGAAAGTCCAGTTGCGGGCACCCAGTAAATTGAACTGAATTCGCTGCCCAGCCCTGGCGTGGAAACGATAAAGATCCACATCCGAGACAGAGGACAACCGAGCGCTGATCAGCGAAGGAATGGAAACAACCGTGGGCCGGTCCAATTCATCATTGGGCTCCGTTTCGGTGACCGCGGGCCATCGGGTTACACGGAAGAGAGCAAGATTGGATACGCCGCGCGCTGTCACCAGACGGAAGAATCGCGCGCCCGCTTCGGCTTGCTTATCGATCTTGATTTCGATACGAGTGCTTGTGAAGGTCGAAGCGAGGACTTTCCCGGAAAGGTCGCTGCTTTCAAATCGGACCAGGGATGCTCGATCCAGAAACTCACCCCGCAAATCCACGCACAAGTTTGTGCCAGGCTGAGCGGCCATGGGAAAGACTGAATTCAGACGGGGCTGAACAAGCGCGAGATGTTTTGTAGTCTCCTGTGCGCGCGCAGACGGCACAAAAAAATAAGCGCACACCATTGCAACCACAAGAAGCGCTAATGTCGCGCGAGCGAAAAATCTGACATCAGGTCCTCGGTCGCCGAGAAAGGCCACTTGGATTCGATTTTGTCTCATCGCACAAGGTAATGTCAGAGCCCGGAGCGTCAGAACCTGTGAAAAAATACTGAGCCGCGCGCGTAAGCAAGCGGACTCTCGTCGGAGGGTCCGCTCCCTAACGGTCGCGGCTCGGATTTTTTCGCACCTTCTCAGCGACGGGTCCCCCAATGGAGCGTCAGCAACGGTCCCGGCAAGAGCACGACCTATTTTACCAGATAGTTTCTGTCTGACTGTCGAGGTTTGAATCGGTGACTCACTCTGGCGGGACCGTCGATGACGGGCGTGTTGTCCAAATCGGAGCCGCGACCGGAAGGGAGCGGCGCGCCAACGTAAAGTCGCCAACGCGTTCCGCACCAAGCGACTTA
>DASYPF010000144.1:0-3753 GCA_036006905.1 Acidobacteriota bacterium | reverse complement strand
ACGGGCATGCAGGCCATCGCGGGGTTTGCTGGACTGGCCGTGTCCGATGCTGTCCGGCAAGATGATGAAGTAGCGCGCGGCATCCAACAATTGGCCGGGGGCAAATAGAACGTCGGCAAAATTGGGGGAGAGAAATTGCCGGCTGCTGCCGCCTGTCCCATGCAGGATCAGTACGGCGTTTCGGACCACTCCTGAGGAGTCATGTCTGGGCGTTCCGATCGTCAGGTAATGGAGTTTCAGTTCCGGAAGGACTTCGCCGCTGGCAAAGCGGAAATCGCGAATCCTGAAATCTCCCGCGACCGGCTCCGGATAATCCGCGGCCCGCGCCAGCGGATTGAGCTCGAGAAGAAAATACGCGAGCACGACAATTCGTATTGTTCGTGTCATTTCTTATGTTCCTTCAAAGCAAGCTCTGCCATCACCCACGTTGGGGCCCGCACATCAGAGAGTGTCTGACAACTATGAACCACGGGGGACACTGGGAACACGGGGAATTTAATGATTCCTTTATTAGACTTACCGTCAATTTCGAAAGCCCTTATGGTCCCCGTGTTCCCAGTGTCACCCGTGGTTTCATAATTTTGAGACAGCCTCATCAGTGCGGGGTCCCGCGAAATTAACAAAAAAGCTCCTACTCACATCGGGAGGACCGGGCACTCACGGGCGTTTTCTCTGTGCATCCTCTGTGCTCTTCGTGGCTCTGTGGTGATTCCGTCGGGATTTTCACCACAAAGCCACGAAGAGCACAGAGGATGCACAGAGAATTCCTTTTGGCCAACACGCCCTGACGCACCCGGTTCGACATGGGGGGCAAAAGGGGACGGTTTCATTTCCGCGTCACCCGAACCACAAGCGTGTCGCCGGCTCTCAGATTCAATGCCGGATGGAAATCGATCCAGTTTCCTTCTCCCTTTTCGGCCGCGACGGCGTGTCGATTGACGCTTGCCTTCACGGTTGCCATCGTGCTTGAAGACTTCTCCTCCGCGGCTCCCCTAGCCTCATCGCTCGGACCAAACCTGAAATGCTGCAGCGGCAGCTCGCCATGGATATTTTCCAGGACCGCCATCTTGTGTGAGCCAACCGTCTGTCTAAAAACTCCCCATGCCAATCCCGTCGTGAAGAAGCTCCGGAAATTCTCCGGCCGGATCCGCGGTGCAAAAGCCAGCCGCGCTTCGGGCGCTGAGTAGCGATATCCGGACAACGCCGTCAGCAGCGACCAGCTCGAAAGCGCCCGGGCGTAGTGTGACCCGCACTCCACTTCATTCCACGGATTGCGGCGCCGGCCATCGTAGCGGTCGCGAGCAGCCTTGGTAATGGCTAGGCCTTCTATCACAAATCCTTCGTAGATCAGGTGCGCCGCGACCTGGTACTCGATCCCGGTCCAGACTTCGTCGGAGTAAACAAACGGCAGGAGTGGCCGATTTCCGCGCGGCCAGCTACACAGCAACAGGCCCTTGTCGTCGCCGAGCGCGTAAATCCGCTGCGTATTCGGGTGATCGTAGAAGCTGTGTTTGAAGTTATTCCGGTAAATGAAGAGCAACGTCTGGCGCACATGTTCGGCCGGCAAAAGATGCCCCAGTCCAACCACGGCGGCAAACCACTGGCCGAGAAGCTGATCCGAGAGACAGCCGTCGCCATACTGATATTTGACCGCACCCTCCGCGATCGAAGAGGCATACCAGTTCTCCTTGTGTTCGGTACGCTGGGCCTGAATTTGCTTCGGATCCGGAATGCGCTGCACATAATACCCGTTGCGCCACAGCTCACGATCCAGCTTGACTCGCCCCAACTCAAAAATCCGGCGATACTGCTCCGCAGCATTGTTGTCTCCCACCGCGCGGGCCATCTTTTCCGCCGCCCGCAAGGCGCCCAAATAGAGCGTCCCCATCATGGTATTGGGGCCGTAAAACTCAATGTCATAGGTATTGTGTTGTTCGCCCTCCATCACTCCGTCGCGGTCGACGTCCCATGCCTTCCATGCATACTCCAACGCCTGTTTGGCCGCAGGCCAAAGATCGCGCAGGAAGCCGTCGTCGCCCGAAATCTGCCACTCGCGGTAGAGTTTTAGCACGCATCCCATCTGGCCATCAGCGGCCGGCTTGAATTTCCACCGCGTCGGACCCAGCGGAACCAGCGTGCGAAAGGCCATGGAACCATCCTCGCGCAGATTTACTTTGAAATCGGTCACACGCATCGAGCGCTCCAGCTCCGGAAAAAGATGCGCCAGCGCTTGCTCGTAGTTCCATACGTGCGTGCAGTTAAGGGGGCAGCAACCGGAATCATCATTGGTTCCTTCAAAAGCAAAGAATTGTTTTCCCTCGAGCAGCATGCATGTGTTCGTACGGATGATGGAAAGCTGACTGGAGACGGCGTCGATAACAGCCGAGGGAATGGTGGTGGAAAAGAGAACCCGCTGGAATGCGCGCGTGCTTTTCTCCAAGCGGTCCAAGTGCGTCATCGTATGCGAAGTCACATGCCACGCATCGCGGAATTGGGTTGCATAGTAGTTGCGCAGCTTCTGCCCCTTCACCTCAGGTTCGCTGTTCCAGTAGTTCTCGCGTGTAGGAAAGTACCAGGCGAGCAGGAACTCGACGCTGCGCTCCTCTGCGGGCTTGAGATGAAATTGTGGAGCCAGCGTGGCATAGTTGGAAACGCCGTCGGCCGAGGGAGCGCTCTCCTGCGGGCCATTGACGGCGCCGGCGGCCGCGTATTCATCGAACCATTTCTGGAAGGAATCCCACCAGGCTCCCCCTTCCCACGCCGTGCGGGCGCTGACTTGCGGGTGTGTGGTAACAAGCGCCATCGACCCGGACCGGACATCGCCGGCCGGGTATTTCTGCGAAATCATTTCCAGCCCAATGAAGCGCGCTTCCTTGCGCAAGCGCGTTATATTCCGGCCGAAACCTGCAAAGCGGTTGCTGTTGATGGAGCTACGGCCGTCGTAACCGATCGGGTTGAGAATGGAAAAGGCCAACGCAGCATCCACCGGAAGGCTCGAGTGGTTGGTGATGCGGTAGCGGAAAATCGCCACAGGTAGCGCCGAATCGTCGGTTTCCAGAGGTATGAAAGGATTGAAAGCTTCAAGCGAGATGCTGACGGGAAGCGTCTTGTCCTCAAACTCGATTTGCGCGAAAGGATAAGTGCCCGTGAAGCGCGCTCCCTGCAAGTGTGGAAGCCCCTGAGCGCGCTCTCGTGCATAGCCATGAGGGCCGCGGAATGGAGGCTGAGGCGCTGCTTCGACAACTTTCACTACTGGAGCTTTTTCTTCCAGCTTTGTCCAGAGCGCAACGAAGGTGAACGGAAGCGCCTTTCCTTTGTTGGGCCTGTTGAAAATCTCCCAATCTCGAAGGTCGCCGCGTCCGCCGAGAGAAACGGTCCCGGTGCCGATACCGCCCAGCGGAAACGCAATCTCACCAAGGTATTCGCCGCTGAAAGTCCGGATCCGCCCTTGAGCCAACAACTCGCTGTGCCTGAACGGAATCAGCGAGCCTGCAGAAGAATGAAATGTGGCGGGTTCCATGGATCGTTCCGCTGCTGAAGCCTGCGCTGCTTCATTTCGGCCTGGAACTGTGGTCGCTGCAACCAGGGCGCCAGAGGTTGTGGCGAGGAACTTTCGGCGATCGATTTTCTTTCGTTTGGTCATGCTATCAGTTGCTGAAAACGTTGAATTTTGTTCATCGTTTTTACGAGTCTCCAACGCGACCGAGCCGCGCGCGTAAGCAAGCGGACCCTCGATGTAACGAGTGCTGATCC
>DASYPF010000143.1:0-5253 GCA_036006905.1 Acidobacteriota bacterium | reverse complement strand
TTGTTGGAACAAAGTTCGCCATCAATTATAATTACCCAGCCGGAGTATTTGATTTGAAACGACGCCGTTACTCTGAAAAGACCAAAAAACTCAGAATACAAAAAGTGAGCTCCCTACTGCTCTCGCGCAGTTTCGTTGTCGCTGCCGTCGCTTTCCTCGGTGCGTTTCTGATTTTTGCCGGCCCCAGCCACCCGAACGCAAAATCAGGCACCGCACAACCGGCGGCCAAGACAGTGGATTTTACCCGCGACATCCGTCCGATTTTCTCCGATATCTGTTTTGCCTGTCACGGCCCCGACGACAAGCAGCGCAAGGCCGGCCTTCGCCTCGACAAGGAAGAGGGGGCTCTCAGCGTGGTTGTGCCGGGAGATTCGGCTAACAGCACTTTGATCCAGCGGATCACTTCAAAGAATCCGGCTAAGATTATGCCCCCGCCGGAATCCGGCCGCTCTCTGACGCCCAACCAGATTGAATTGTTTCGCCGCTGGGTGGATGAAGGCGCCGAATGGAAAATGCATTGGGCTTATGTTCCGCCCAAACGCCCGGAAATTCCTAAGGTCAGGGATACTTCCTGGCCGCGAAAACCTATCGATAACTTTATCCTGTCGCGGCTGGAGCGCGAAGGGCTCAGACCTTCACCAATGGCTGACAAGGAGACATTGCTGCGACGCGTCACCCTCGACCTGACTGGGCTACCGCCCACTCGTGAGGAAATCCGGACATTCCTCGACGACCAGTCGGTGGACGCCTACGAAAGACGCGTGGACCAACTTTTGCGCTCTCCGCATTACGGCGAGCGCATGGCGATGCAATGGCTCGACCTGGCCCGTTACGCCGACACGCACGGCTATCACATTGACCCTCACCGCGACATGTGGCCTTGGCGCGATTGGGTCATTCGGGCATTCAACGGCAACATGCCTTTTGACCAGTTCAGCATCGAGCAGCTTGCCGGCGATCTGCTGCCCAGCGCCGGCACCGAACAGAGGATCGCCTCCGGATTCAATCGTAACCACATGATCAATTTCGAAGGCGGCGCCATTCCCGAAGAGTACCAGGTTGAATATGTGGTGGATCGTGTCGAGACGACCGCCAACACTTGGATGGGAATGACGATGGGCTGCGCCCGATGCCACAACCATAAATACGATCCCATCACGCAAAAAGAGTTTTATCAATTCTTCGCTTTCTTCAACACTGTCCCAGAGAAAGGTCTGGATGGAAAATCCGGCAATGCAGAACCAATCTTGCAGTTGCCGACTTCTTTGCAAAAAGCAGAGTGGGAAACATTGCGGGCTTCAATTAAGGAAAAGGAAGAGCAGCTCTCCGACGCGAAGCTAAAGCCGGTGCAGGAAGAGTGGGAAAAGACTCTGCGGGGAAGAGCTGCGATTGAGCCGAGAGAGGGTCTGCTGGCGTGCTACGAGATGAACGGCAGCCTGTCGGATATTTCAGGAAACTACCGGCACGGTCGGACCGTCCGGGGTGACCCAACGTTTGGAGCGGGGCAAGTGGGTAGAGCTGTCTCTTTCGATGGGGACACGCATGTCACCTTCGGTCCGGTCGGGTCTTTCGATGGCACCGACGCCTTCAGTATCGCGCTGTGGCTCCGCGGCAGCAAGGACTTTCCGGTCAGCGTTTTTCAGAAAATCCAGGATGCCGGCACGCGCCGCGGTTATGAGGTTTGGCTCGAAGATATTAAATTGATCGGCGTCCAGAAATACGCTGCCCACCTGGCAGTGCGAATGACGTCGCATTGGCCGGACAACACCATCCAGGTTCGCACTCCCGATCTGCTGCAGCTCAACGAATGGCATCACATCGTGATTGCCTATGATGGATCGGGGAAAGCGAGCGGCCTGAAACTTTACGTCAATGGAAAGTTACACGATTTCAATATTGTGCACGACAATCTTTCCGGATCGATTCAAACAGCATCTGAGCTTCAAATTGGAAACAAAGAACTCGGTCCTCCGTTCAAAGGGAGCATCGACGACCTGCGGATTTACAATCGATGTTTGACTGCTGGGGAAGTCAATCATTTGGCAGTGCACTACCCGATACAGGTGATCCTGTCGGGAGTCAACGGCAAAGCCTCCAAGGAGGAAACGGCGCGCGTCCGAGATTACTTTCTTACCTACGCTGCGCCTGAACCTTTGTGTGCAGCTTATGCGGAATTGAAGCGTCTGCAGAAAGAGAAGGGGGAGCTGGAGCGCAAGATCGTTACCGTCATGGTGATGAAGGAAATGGAGAAGCCACGCGAAACTTATATTCTGGGCCGCGGAGATTACCGGAACAAGACAGACAAAGTAAGCCCGGGGGTCCCCGCGGTGTTAACGCCATTTCCAAAAGACGCTCCGTCCAATAGGTTTGGACTGGCAAAATGGCTGCTGGATGCCCGCAATCCGCTTACCGCGCGCGTGACGGTGAACCGGTACTGGCAGATGTATTTCGGGCAGGGGATTGTGAAAACCTCGGAAGATTTTGGTTTCCAGGGAGAAGCACCGGTTCATCCAGAACTGCTTGACTGGCTTGCCACCGAATTTATTCGGAGCGGCTGGGATGTCCGCGCCATGCAGCGGTTGATTGTCACTTCGGCAACCTACCGGCAGTCATCCAAAGTTACAGCCGAACTGCTGGAGAAGGATCCTGAGAATCGCTTGCTGGCGCGCGGCCCTCGTTTTCGATTGCCTGCAGAGATGATTCGCGATGGCGCGCTTGCTGCCAGCGGTCTTCTCAACAAGGAAATTGGCGGGCCCGGCGTCTCCCCCTATCAGCCAAAAGGATTATGGGAGGAGATGGCGTATGGCGCGGGTTATTCGGCGCAGTCGTACAAGCAGAGCACGGGAAGGGATTTGTATCGGCGCAGCCTCTACACGTTCTGGAAGCGCACTGTACCGCCGCCCAACATGGCGACATTTGACGCGCCGGACCGGGAGAAATGTACCGCCCGGCGAGCGCTGACAAATACGCCGCTTCAAGCGCTGGTGCTGATGAATGATCCGACATACGTTGAAGCGGCGCGCGCAATGGCTCAGCGCGTGCTTCGCGAAGCCGGCAAAAATGACCAAAAGCGAATCGACTACGCATTCCTGCTGGCCACAGCGCGCGCGCCTTCGCTGGAAGAAAGGCGAGTACTGCAAAAACTTCTGCAGCAGCGGCGCGCCCAGTACCGGAGAAACAAAACCGCCGCGGCAGAGTTGCTCCGCATCGGAGAATCCTCTTGGGATGAGGATCTCGACGCATCGGAGTTGGCGGCATGGACGACCGTGGCCAGTACCATCTTGAATTTGGATGAGACGATTACCAAGGAATGATCGCAGGGTCGTGCGGGTTGCAACCGCGGAGTTTGGACATTTTCGCGCGCCGTCAGGCGCGCCTGGCACGCTTTGAGCGTGCCCTGCGCCGCATAGCGGCGTCTGACTTTAGCCCGGCCTTTTAAGGCCGGGAGTTCAGGACAAAGAAGACATCTCGTCGCGTAGCGACGATTGATCGGGCTCAATCCTCGCTACGCGACGAAAAACAATTTAATGGTTCGTTCACCCGGCCTTGAAAGGCCGGGCTAAATTCATCGGTCGCTAACGCGACCATGGACGTGCGACAGCGACCGTCTCGTATAGAACTGAAAATGTCCAAACCGCAGGGTGCGCCCCTGGCGTGGCCTCAGCATAGAACTTGGAAATAGTGCCATGACTTTTAAAGAAAACCCAAAGCAAGACAACCTTTCAGATTCTTCAATCCGCAATCCGCAATCCGCGATCCGCAATGCCGAGGGCTGCTCGTGCTGCGCGGAACGAGCATTCGACTTGACGATGACTCGCCGCCAATTGTTCGGACTGGCCAGTACCGGCATTGGTGTGGCTGCTTTAGCGTCGCTGCTGCAGCCGGAGCTTTTTGCCGGCGTCGCGGCGGACGAGCAGCGGGAGCCGAGCACCGGGGGCCTGAAAGGACTTCCCCATTTTTCGCCCAGGGCCAAACGCATCATCTATCTACACCAATCGGGTGGCCCGTCGCAGATTGATCTTTTCGATTACAAACCCGCCCTTCAGAAGTTTCATGGAACGGAACTGCCGGATTCGGTGCGCATGGGCCAGCGCATCACGGGCATGACCTCAAATCAGGGAGCGTTGCCGGTAGCGCGATCGATCTTTCAGTTCAGCCGGCATGGCAAGTCAGAGTCGTGGGTGAGCGAACTATTGCCGCATACGGCCAAAATTGTTGATGAGATCGCGTTTATCAAAACAGTGCACACCGAGGCCATCAATCATGATCCGGCGATTACTTTCATCCAGACAGGCAGCCAGCAGCCCGGCCGGGCAAGTATGGGATCGTGGATCAGCTACGGGCTGGGCAGCGAAAATCAAAATCTGCCGGCGTTCGTCATACTGATTTCACAGGCCAATGCGCTCAACACCGACCAGCCGTTGTTTTCGCGGCTTTGGGGAAGCGGATTTCTTCCATCCAGCCATCAGGGTGTTCGTTTTCGGGCGGGCAGCGATCCGGTGCTGTTTCTGCACGACCCCCCAGGCATCGATCGCACCACGCGCCGCCAGATGCTTGACGCATTGATGAAGCTCAACCAGATCAAACAGCGGGTGTATGCCGATCCTGAGATTGATACTCGAATTTCGCAGTACGAAATGGCCTATCGCATGCAGGCTTCTGTTCCAGAGCTGATGGACCTTTCAACAGAGCCTGACTCTATCTTCAATCTCTACGGGCCAGATTCAAGAAAGCCTGGGACGTATGCTGCCAACTGTCTGCTGGCGCGGCGGTTGGCCGAGCGCAACGTACGGTTTATCCAGCTCTACCATCGGGGTTGGGACCAGCACAATGATCTGCCTCGCGATCTCGAGCTGCAGTGCAAAGGGACCGACCAGGCCACGGCCGCGCTGATTCTGGATCTAAAACAGCGGGGCATGCTTGATGACACGCTAGTCATCTGGGGAGGGGAATTCGGGCGCACGGTTTACTGCCAGGGCAAGCTGACGGAAAACAATTACGGACGGGACCATCATCCGCGCTGCTTTACGACGTGGTTGGCGGGCGGGGGGATCAAGCGCGGCTTCACGCTGGGCGAAACAGACGATTATTGTTACAACATCGTTTCCGATCCGGTACACGTGCATGATCTGCAGGCGACCATCCTGCATTGTCTCGGAGTGGATCACAAACGCCTGACGTTTAAATTTCAGGGACGCCAAAATCGGCTGACTGATATAGCTGGAGAGGTAGTTACGAAAATTCTGGCGTAGA
>DASYPF010000142.1:0-6300 GCA_036006905.1 Acidobacteriota bacterium | reverse complement strand
TTCTCAAGGCACTTGCCTTCAGTTGATTAGTGAAAGCGCCTGGCTTACAAGCTAAAGAGCCGATGTCATGGTAGAGATCAAAATAGAAGCAGGGAAAGTGATCTTCGAAGTGCAAGGTTGGGACAAGTTCTTGTCATTGCGCAGCCGGCTTGAGATCCCTCTTGCTCACATCGGAGGCGCTCATGCGGATCCGCATCCGGCAATGGGATGGTTTCAAGGGTTGAAATTAGCAGGTGCGGATTTCCCCAACATATTTCGCGCGGGGACATTCTATCAAGAGGGAAGCCTGCTATTTTGGGATGTGCATCATCCGGAAAAGACCATTGTCGTTGATCTCGCGCATGAGACATACAAAAAGCTGATAATCGAGGTTCCTGACCCGGATGCGGCGGTTGCTCTGATTAACGATGCTGTTTCGAAAAACCGTTGATCACGTTCCTCGTTGTCCGCGCCTTCGCGGTGAGTTGTTCAACCCAGGCCAGCCCATGCCGGCAGCTCTTTAAACTTGACGGCAAGCCCGCATGTGTCGGCGGATAATGGGTCGACGCGGAGAACGGTTCCAGATACCTCAAATGCAGTTCCCTCCGGCTCGAGTCCGGGGGCCCGCTGTAAGCAGAGTCCCACGCGATCACCAACGGAGAGAAATGTATTGGCCAGTAGATAGGCGCCGTAGGCATTAATGTTTCTGACGAGTGCTGATTGTTCATGCAATTCCCCTTCGGCTCCTGAAATTACTCTCCCAGGGAACTGGGCGTCAATCCTGGGTGCTGCTCTTTTCTCGGTATAAGCGATACTGAAATTAACTTGTAAGTCGTTTATCTTCTTTTCAGTTTCTCTGTCACTGCTACCGGTGATCGGCATGGAGGTGGTCAAGTCTAACCTCGCCAGCGCCCTGAGGGCGGACTCGATCTGCTTGGAATACTGTGCGATTTCCCGAAGACATGCGCGTATCTCGGGCGACGTCTTTTCTATCTCCAGCAAAGAGACATTCCCCAAAATCTCTTTGACCGGCTCGTAGACTGCATACATCAGCACTTCAAGAATCTTGCGCGCCGCTGCATGTCGTTGTTGTTGAATCAGTGCCAGTCGTAGGGCGTCCTCGGCCTGCTTACGCTCGGTGATGTCTTGGTAAAATACGGATAGACCTTCGGGTGAAGGACAGGCGCGGATTTCGAGCCAACTGTCGAGATGTGGATAGAATTGTTCAAATGTGACGCACGCCTGTTCGGAGACCGCCCTGTGAAATTCCTGATCGACTTTGGAGCCGCGTAACTCTGGAAACTCTTTCCATAGTTCCTTGCCTAAGATCTTTCCGGCGGTTTTTCCGAGCCTGGAAAGAAGCTCCTCTGCCCGTTTATTCAGGTAGATAAATCGCCAGTGATCATCGAAGGCAGTAAATCCATCGGGAACGGCATCGAGAATTTTAACGATTCTCGACGGTTGGAACGCTGTTGCACCCTGATACCGGCGGCGTTGTTTCGTACGATCCATTTTGGTTCTTTAGACACAATAGCAGAGACGTAAAGGGGGATATCTCTTCCGGGGTTGTATCCTGATTTGTACGCTTTGTAGGGCACTATCGGTCTCCGGATTGGGCTGAAGCCCGCCGCCCCCCCGCCAAGGTTCTTGAGCGGCAACGCTGCCAGTGCTCCGGTTTCAGTTTGGATCAGCGCGTACCTCTCGGAGATGGCACAATACGGCCACTTTGTACTATATTCACCTAGTTTGGGGAACTCATCCCGGGCGCTTAGCTCAGTTGGTCAGAGCGCCTGCCTTACAAGCAGGAGGTCCGCGGTTCGAGCCCGCGAGCGCCCACCAATGGTTTCAATGAGTTGCGGCCGTTTCTTCATGCCGCGAAAATCGACTGTAGATAAAATTGTAGATAGTGAAGACCTCCGAGTATTTCTCGCCAGCACGCAAATTGACGAGGTTGAAAGTTTCCGTTACGCTACCTCTATACGGTCTTAATCTCTCAAATCATGAAAGGCAATCATCTCAAGGTTCAAGGAGGAAACTTGCAGGAGTACAACTACACAGTATTTTTTGAGCCACAGGAAGGCGGTTACAACGTTATTGTCCCGGCAATTCCCGAGATTTGCACCTTCGGTGAAACCCTGGACGAAGCGCGGGAGATGGCCAGAGACGCGATTCGCTGTTATCTCGAAAGTGCCATCAAACACGGCGAGTCAATTCCTGAGGACGCTGAACCTGCCAAGGAACGACTGGCTGTTACGGTGTAGTCCCTCCTTGAATGTCCCCAGCTCTGCGGTTGTCAAAGCTAGAGTTTGCTGCGTGCGCTCCAGAAAGCTGGGTTTTATGTTGACCACCAGACCGGCAGTCATGCCCGGCTTTTTCATCGCACTCATAAAGAACTGCGAGTGACAATACCAATTCATAACAAAGAACTGCCACCAGGAACTTTGAAGAGTATCCTGCGGCAGGCGGGATTATCCGTCGACGAATTCATTGAGTTCCTAAAGTGAAAATGCGCGACACCATCTCTACCTCTACCCAATCGAAATAACGGCGAGTAGATTAGGAATTAGCCCGTCCCAAGTTCGACCTATGTCCCGAGTCGGGCCACCATAGAACAACGTGATCCGATCGAAGTCGGCGGAATGTTCCTGGCTAGCAAAGAGCGATTGGAGTATCAGTAGGAGAGTCGATAAAATAAAGTCATGACTCCAAAAAACACGCCACCTAAAAGCATCACCGAGTACATCAATGCCGCCCCCAAAGAGGCTCAGAAGAAATTGCGTGAAATGCGTGCGTGTATTCGCAAATCTGCACCCGGGGCCAAGGAAAGCCTGAAGTGGGGGATGCCCGCCTTTTCCTATCGGAGAATACTGGTCACGTTCGCCGCGTTCAAACATCACATCGGCTTCTATCCCACGCCGTCAGCAGTGAGAGCCTTCGCGAATGATCTTTCGAAATTTGCCACGGCTAAAGGATCGATCCAGTTTCCGCTGGAGAAGCCGCTACCGCTGCCTCTGATCCGCAAGATCACCGCGTTCCGCGTTCGAGAGAGTATCGAGGAAGACAGGAAATGGAGAACGTGACGGAAAACTATACCTGGAACCACTCCCTACAGTTGACCGGATAACATCAGCTAGATCTTAGCATCCCGGGTCGCCGCGAGGACTACTCCTGGTGAGTCGGCAAACCATCCAAACGAAGTTCGCCGGTTTGGGCGTTTTACGCCTCGACCGCTCCGTGATTTGGGTGCTACTTCTCTTTGAGCACGGACAAGATGTTTCCGGCCGGATCTTTAAGCCATGCTATCTTCGGACCCTCACCCCGGAAGATTCCTCTGTTGTCCGTCTTCAGGTCTTTTTCGTTGTAGATCTCGAAGCGCACGCCACGCTTCGTGAGCTGATCAACGGCTTGCTCGACATCGTCGACAGGGAAATTGAGAATGGTAAAAGTCGCCGGCGTATGGTTGGGCTTAGCGTATACAAATACCTCGCTGCCGCCGGCAATGTGTAACTCCAACCCCTCTTTCCTTTCGGTGACCTCCAGCCCGAGTGTCTGGCCGTAAAACTCTTTGGCTTTCTGTAGGTCGTTCACTGAAAAACTACTGAATGCGTGGGTGTTCTTGAACATTTGTGCTCCTTTAGTGAGGTTGTCCACATCGGCGCTGGACAAGAATCCTTTGTGTCCACCTAAGTGCATTCGTCCTACCTCGGTTGGCAACATTTTACATCGAAGCTCCGACAGGGCGCAGACTGCTGAGCGAAGTGCGGTTGTTGGTTCGTCCGGATAACGCCACGCATCAGCGGGCGCGCCGCATACTCCGATTAACCATGCGAAATCCGCTTCGCGCGCTCCGCAGTCAGCTCTATGATCGCTCGCGGAGAAAAGCGAGCGTCTGGGTGATGCATTCATCCGCATTGGCGTGTAGCACCTGAAAAATCCGTGGTCCACCCTTCCTGAGCGCCTGAGCCTTATAGGTCGAACAGTGCTGTTGACATGAAGTACTTTGTATAATAAAGTACTCTTTATGAGTGTGCCAAATCAGCCGTGGTTGCGATCTCCATCGCACCGATGGTGCCCGCCTGAGATGAGCCGACCGCCCTTCCTGGATCCCGCCGTCCCGGCGGGACCGATACAGCCGCGCTATGCGCTCCTTATTAATCCCTTCTACCCAAAGGATCCAAACGCGAGCTTCGGAAAGCACGCGCTTACGCCGACACTCGCTTTGACCAGTTTCGCAGCGACGACACCAGAACACTGCCAAATTCGGTATTGGGACGAGAACCTCCTGGACGGCCGGCCACCTTTTGCAATGATGCCCGAGGTGGTGGGGATCACGGTCCACCTGACCTTCGCGAGGCGGGCGTTTGACCTGGCGCAATGGTACCGAAGTCGCGGAAGCAAGGTCGTGCTGGGCGAACTGCACGTTCTGTCGTGTCCCGAGGAGTGTGCGCCGTACGCGGACTCGCTTGCTGTTGGCGATGGTGTGCAGATCTGGCCGCGGATTCTAGCCGACGTGGAATCGCGCTGCCTGCGATCGAAATACGTGGCCACTTATGAGAGTGACTATCGCCAGGATCCGGCGCCAAGGCGATCGATTCTCCCGCGAAGGAGCTTTCTCACGACCACCAGTCTGATTGCCACGCGCGGTTGTCACAACCGGTGCGGGTTTTGCTACCTGGCAACGGATGGCTTGCGTATGCCGTATCGAATGCGAGATCCCAACCAGATCGCCGCAGAGTTCCTGGCCGATACGCAACCCTACGCGGTCTTCATCGACAACAATCTGGGATCCAACCGGAAGTACTTGCGCGAATTGTGTCATGTGCTGCGGCCGCTGAACAAGATTTGGAGCGCAGCAGTCAGTATTGATGTCACCGACGATCCGGCCTTAATCCGTACCATGGCGCTCGCCGGATGTACGGGCGTATTCGTGGGATTCGAGTCACTCACAGATGAGAACCTGGCTGATGCAAGGAAGAAAACACCGAAGACCGCCGACTATTCCCGCCGAGTCCGCATGCTGCACGACAATGGCATCCAAGTGAATGGTTCTTTCGTGTTGGGATTCGATCACGACCGGAAAGACGTTTTCACCCGGACAGCCGACTGGATCGAGGAGAACCGCCTGGAGTGCGCGACGTTGCACATTCTTACCCCCTATCCGGCGACGCCGCTGTTCCGGCAAATGGAAGCGGAGGGGCGTTTGTTGCACCGCGATTGGGCTCTATATGACACGGCGCACGCGGTGTTCCGTCCGAAAAACATGTCACCTGAGGAACTGGAACAAGGTTATGCCTGGATTTATCAGCGCCTCTTCTCACACGCCTCGATTTGGCGACGCCGGCCCGCCGATTGGCGCGCCGTTGCGCCGTATCTGGCGATGTCGTACCTGTACAAGCGCTCCAACCGGTTCTGGCGGCTACTCATCAAACACCACTTGGTGCATGCCGCATGGCGACCGCTGGTCGAACTGACGCGACTCCGACACGTACGGTTCCGAGCGGAATTGGCCGCCAGCGAAACGCTGGGTCGGCCGGGGGCCCATGTGGTGTCCGCAGGCGTCTAGTTCACTTAGTGCGCACAATGCTCACAAAGCGGTCAAGTTTTGAGACCCGCGACCGCGAAGCGGTCCATAGCCGCGGGCAGAGCGCGTTTTTTGCGCGTCGCCCCCGGGAGACCATCCCACAATCAATCGCACCCTCACATACTTCCTTTCTCCAAAGCAGTGAAGGGACGCAGGCACAAACACCCGGAGCATACGCGCAAGGCCTGTCGACTACCGCTCTCTACCGCGACGTTGCGATTCGAATCAGCGCCTTACGGGCGACGGCGGGCTGGAGACGAAGTTAAGGTGAAATGAAGCACGCCCGCCGGCGAGGCTTTCTTGTTTCCGGTGGGGCTCTGCTCGATGTGCACGACGCCGTCCGCCAGCACGACGGAATAGAGCGCGCCGGGAACAACGCCCATGAGGGTATGGAACACAAAGCCAGATCCAGCGAAGTTATAAGAGGTCGAAGTAATCGGGGCGGGCACCTGACCGGGCTGGTTGTTGAAGAGGGCGATGCTCTGCGCGCTGCGGGCTTGCGAAATCTCGACGCCGATCATCTTGCCGTCGAGGGAAGAGACCTGCTTATTGCTCGGCGGCGTACTGGTATTCGATCCCGGTTGCAGAACCGTCAGGAAGGGGATGAACAGTGGGTTCTGAGGGTCCCTGACCTCGATGCGAAACGTGGCAGCATTGGCGCCGAACGGGACGCAACCCGGGACCGACCCATCGCACGGATCGGGGTTGGTCCACTCGTTGACCACCGCGAGATCGGCAGT
>DASYPF010000141.1:0-4249 GCA_036006905.1 Acidobacteriota bacterium | reverse complement strand
GATACGGCAGATTGGTGTAACTGTGCGACATATAGAGCACACAACCGGGCTCGTGGCAAATTTGCGAAAAAATTTCTGTCGCCCGCCCCAAAAAACGGGCCGGGCTGGTTTGAGTGGAGATGATCTGCTATCCCAGGGCTTTGCAAGCTCCGCCCTGGGCTCTATTCTTCCGCCCAGCCAAAAAGCGGCTGGGCTGGTCTGCCTTCGAGGACTGGGAAATTGTAGAAACTCCACAGCACGCTTTCAGCGTGCCAGGCGCGGCTTCGCCGCGCAGCCCGCAAAGCGGGCGGCAGAGTTTGCATCCCACCGGCAGACTTCTCCCGATGCGTTGTTGAGCGGAGCCGAACCGGGGGTACAAAGGAATTTCTTTCGCCCCGCCAAGCGGGGCTCTGATGCTTTTGATTACGGCCGGCCATTCAGGTAACTCTTCAGGTAATGGCCCGTATACGACTTCCTATTTCGCGCCACATCTTCCGGACGGCCGATGGCGACTATCTTGCCGCCTTTGTCTCCTCCTTCCGGGCCGAGATCAATGATCCAATCGGCGCATTTAATCACGTCCAGATTGTGTTCGATCACCACGACTGAAGCTCCTTCCTTGATCAGGCGATCAAAGGCTTTTAACAATTTGTTGATGTCATCGAAATGCAGGCCGGTGGTGGGCTCGTCAAAAATAAAGAGCGGCTTCTTCGAAGTTTTCTTAATCAAAAAAGATGCCAGCTTGATGCGCTGCGCCTCTCCGCCGCTCAGTGTGGTTGAAGATTGGCCCAGTCGCAAGTACCCAAGTCCGACTTCGTCCAAGACTTTCAGCTTCTTCACTAGTCGCGTATGGCTCGAGAAAAAGGCGATTGCTGCGCGGGCGGTCATGTTCAGCACTTCGTGGATATTTTTCCCGCGATAGGTGACTTCTAAAACAGACGGTTTGAAGCGCATTCCTTTGCACTCTTCACAGGTCAGCTCGACATCCGCCAGGAATTGCATCTCGATGGTAACTGTGCCCGAGCCTTCGCATGTCTCGCAGCGGCCGCCGGGTACGTTGAAGGAAAAATAGCCTGGCGTGAAATTCTTTGCGGCCGCTTCCCGCGTTGCAGCGAAGATATGCCGGATCTCATCAAAAGCCTTGATGTAAGTGATGGGATTGGATCGTGGCGTTTTCCCGATGGGGGATTGATCGACCAGCAGCACTTCGGTGATAAGCCTTCCTCCGGTCAGCTCGTCATGCGCGCCGACGAAATCTTTCCACTCTCCTTTCTGCCTCTTCAGTTCCGCATACAGTACATCGTGAACCAGCGTCGATTTGCCGCTGCCGGAAACTCCGGTAATGCAAACCATCATGTTGAGTGGAATCCGAACTTCCAGATCTTTCAGATTGTGCTGGCGCGCTCCTCGAATCAGAATTTCCTGCCCGCTGATCTGCCGGCGAAATATAGGAGTTGCCACGCGAAGATCTGAAGTCAAATAACGCCCCGTAAGTGACTGCGGGCTGGCCAGCAAAGAGCTGAGATCTCCTTCATGGACAATCTCGCCGCCCGACTCGCCTGCGCCTGGTCCGATGTCGATGATGTGGTCGGCGGCGTGAATCATTTCGCGATCGTGTTCAACGACCAGGACGGTGTTTCCCACGCTTTTCAGATTTCTCAGAATTTCTATGAGACGCTGGCTGTCGCGGGAGTGCAGTCCGATACTAGGTTCGTCCAACACATAAAGGGCGCCGACCAACGAGGAACCCAGAGCGGTGGCCAACTGGATGCGCTGCGCTTCTCCGCCGCTGAGAGTGGATGTCAATCGGTCCAGCGTAAGGTAATCGAGGCCTACCCGCAGGAGAAAATCCAGGCGCGAGCGAATCTCGCGAATCAGGCGGGCCGCGATGGCGCTTTCTGTGGGAGTCAACTTCAACGCGTCAAGGAAAGCTGCGGCAGCGACGATGGTGAGCGCGGTAAGCTGCGTGATCCGCTTCTCGCCCAAATAAACGTCGAGCGCCTCGCGGCGCAGTCGTTCGCCGCCACACTCGGCACATACCGTATAGCCACGGTAGCGGCTCATCAGGATGCGGACGTGAATCTTGTACTTTTTGGTCTCCAGGTAATCAAAAAAGCCTCGGATACCGGGGAATTTCTCCTCGCCTTCAAAGATCAAGCGTTTCTCTTCTTCCGCAAGATCGGAGTAGGCTGTATTGATGTCGATTCCTTGTCTTTCAGCGAACTCTCTCAGTTTCCTCTGGAAGCTTCGATAGCGCGGCTTGCGCCAGGGATCGATCGGTTCTTCCGCGATTGAACGGGTCGGATCGGGAACAATCAGGTTCATGTCCAGGTTGATCGTGTTTCCGAAGCCCTGGCACGCAGGACATGCTCCGTAAGGATTGTTAAAGGAAAACAGTCTGGGTTCGGGGACTCTGTAGGAAATGCCGCACCTTGCACATTCAAACCGTTGGCTGAAGCGAACCAGTCTTGCACTCTCTCGCTCTGAGAGTTCGTCCACCGCCCGCGCCTGCAAGCTCGATGGAAGGCCCTCCGCATCCACAAAATAAACCTCAGCCAGTCCGTTTCCTTCGCGATAACAGAGTTCCAGCGAATCGGTCAGCCTCTGCCTTTCCGAAGGCTGGAGCTCTAGCCTGTCTGCGACCACACGATAAGATTGGATTGAGAATTGGGAAGGAGCAATCGATTCTACTTCAATGACCTTGCCGTTCTTGAACAGGCGCCGGAATCCTTGCTTTTTCAGGTTGTCGAGAACCACCGGCGTAAGCTCCTTTTCTTCCTTCCCGGGAGCCATGCCGATGGAAAGATCAAAAGCGCTGCCGCGCAGGGGAAACAACAAGTAGACACGTCGGCCCGCAGCCTCCAATAAAGTTTCCACGGTACTGTCGATCGAGTCGGCTTTAACCAGTTTGCCGCAGTTGCGGCATAGCGTGCGGCCGATGCGCGCGTATGCTAGGCGCAGGAAGTCGTAAATTTCGGTCACAGTTCCAACGGTGCTGCGTGGATTCCGCGACGTGTTCTTTTGCCGGATCGCAATGGCAGGGCTGATGCCGAGAATTTCGTCGACAGCAGGCTTCTCCATTCGCTCCAGAAACTGCCGTGCATAGGCAGAAAGGGATTCCACGTAGCGCCGCTGGCCTTCGGCGTAAAGCGTGTCAAACGCCAAGCTGGATTTTCCGGAACCGGATAAGCCGGTGATCACAGTCAATTGATTCAGGGGAATGTGACAAGAGATACCTCTCAGGTTGTGCACCCGTGCGCCGCGAACGACAATTGAATCCATATGAGTTACCAGCAATCAGGACAAACCAGACATAACAGTGGCTTGCCAGCGTGATACTAAAAAGTTTCAGTGTAGGGAAGCCGTGTCTGTGGTGTCAACCTGGGACTACAAGATTGCGGATTGTGGATTTCGGATTGCGGATTAAAGCTTTTGGTACTCTGCCTTGAGCGATCAACCAAGGAGCTGAGTGACGTTGGCTGATTGCTGCAAGCCAATTCGCAATCCGAAATCCACAATCCGCAATTGAATAATCCGCAATCCGCAATCCGCAATTGTTGGAATCCGAAATCCGCGATCTGCAATCTCGTTGGTGGTATGATTCGCCCAACCATGAAAGATGTTGTGATTCGGAGCATTGAGCCACGAGTGGCGCTCCCTGGAGGACTGGTCCGGATTTTCGTGGATCGAATCGACACATCCATGCCGGACATCACGGTTTCGTTTAACTCCCATCCTGCCCAGCTTGTGGGGGTTTCGCCTGATTTGATCCTGGCTCGCGTACCGCCTGCACAGGGAAGATGTTCGGTGACGGTAAGTCTCGAAAAGCGGACGGGCCAACCTTCTTCCGTTTATGTTGGCTCTTCGATTGCGACGGAAGTCAACGCTGTAGGAAATCCTGCCGCAGATCGAATGGGCAATATTTATGTGGCATCTAGCGGACCCCGTGGAGCAAGCGTGCCCTTTTCCGTCTACCGAATTGCGGCCCACTCGGATCTAAAAGAGCCTTTCTTGGCAGATATCGTCAATGCAACTGGGATTGTTATCGGCCCGGACGACGCGATTTACATTTCCAGTAGACATAGTGGCACCATTTATAAGAGCGACATGAACAAGAATATTGAGAAGTTCGCCGAAAACCTGGGGATTGCCACTGGCTTGGCTCTGGATACGGAAGGAAATCTCTACGTGGGAGACCGAAGTGGGCCTATCCATAAGATTGATCGCCGGGGGAAAGATGAAGTCATCTGTGAGATCGAACCAAGCGTGG
>DASYPF010000140.1:0-16557 GCA_036006905.1 Acidobacteriota bacterium | reverse complement strand
ACGCCCGCGGTTCTGTCGTGGGTGGAACCTGGTTTGATTTTCCCTGCGTGGGCTGACGCCCGCCGTTCTGTTATGGGTGGAACTTGGGTTGATTCTTCCTGCGCGGGCTGACGCCCGCGGTTCTGTCGTGGGTGGAACCTGGGTTGATTTTCCACGCTGGCAACGAAACATTCGCGCGGTAATTGGATTCGTTGTACAGCGGATTTCGTGTCGGGCTGTAAATCTTCTCGCCGCTGAACGGGCGGTCCTGCGTGTAGATCCAAACGCGTTCCTAGGCCCACTGCTTTACCTTCCCGGTTCTTCCCTCCAGAACTTGAATCTTGAAATCCTTGATCAGGATGACTTCTGCGTTTCCATCTCCATCGAGATCGTGAATCTGGAACGGCGTGTCGTTGGTCAACAGTCCGTTACGAGGATCCGGACGACCGGCCTGCCACAACAGCTTTCCATCGAGGCTCACAGCGGTCAGGCAACTAATGTGGTCGAAAGCGTCGCCCCGAACACGCGGAATGTTCTGCGCAATGAGCATGTCGACCACGCCGTCGCCGTCAAGATCGCCGAACCTCACATTCCGTTCGGCTCCAAACTTCGGCGTAGAGAACTTCTTCCAGAGCTTCGGCTGAGGATTTTGCGCGCGCAGTTTGGCCAATTCGTCCTCGCGCTGGCGAATGCGATGGGCAATCTTGTCGCGCGCTGACTCAGGGACGCTTACGACGAAGTCTTCGAATCGGGCCGGAATGTTGGCGGTGATTCCAGCCCTTCCTTTCAGAATCTCGGAGTCGCTCGCTTCCAGAACCAGCTTCCCGTCGATGTAAGCCCGAATCGCGGAGCCGTCATTTTCCAGTCTCAGCTCATAGTAGCGCTTCGTATCGTACGCGAAGTCTGCACTGCCCAGTTCCCGCCAATCGGCCACTCGGAATTTTTTCTCCAGTGGCAGGCGAACGGCGAGCCGGGCTTTACTGCCGCCGGTTAGCGCGAACAGATAGTAATGGCGGTTGGTGTGGTAACGAAAGACAACGCCGGCCATGTCTGCGAGCGAAAGTGGTTTCACTTTCACCTGGACGCTGTAGTCCATCCATTCCGGATCGCCCGTGATGAAGGTCGGATTCATCAACCGCGGCAAGTCATTCACCAAGTGTTGTTCCAGGTAGGTCTTGCCGTCTTCATCGCCGGCCATCCATGCGTCCTGGTAGCAGATCGGATTTTCCCAAGGATCGAGCGGAACTCCGCGGTGGGTAATATAGTGATACTCCTGAATAGCGCCGTTCAGTTGGCCGATGGGCGCGGAGAGCCAGCCCGGCGGAAAACGGGAGAAGTCGTCCCGGAATAGCTCAACAGCGCGAGACGAGCGAAAACCCGGAGCTGCGAGAATGCAAAGAGCAATCAAAACGGGAAAGTACAATCGATTGCGCATTTTTCCATTCTCCTTTGCCGTTGTGTCCTCGGTGGTAAAAAAAACCACAAAGGACACCAAGGACACAACGTCTCGGAATGTGTGAAAAAATCTGAGTTTCAGTGGATAGTTTACTCCCCTGACGGATCGATCCAAACGATCCCGTCAATGTGCCGGTAGTGCTGGTCGAACGAGAGCAGATCGGCGCCGGTTTCCATCGCATGAGCAGCGATCCAGATGTCGTTGGTCGGGACGGGCTTCCCCTTGGTTCGAAGCGCGGCCGCGATCCGCCCAAATCGTTCGGCCGTCACCCATGTCACTGGGACGAACTCCACGTAGGGGTTCTGCAAGAACGCTTCCAAGTCCTTGCGGTTTCGTGCGTAGCGCGAACCGCTCCGGAAACCAAACAAAAGCTCACCGGCGACGATGGCAGACAGCAGCACCCCTTCGGCTTGGCGCACGCGAGCGGTGACGGCATCCTGCCCACGCATCAACGCCGAATAGGCATCCGTATCCAAGAGCACCCTCATCGCCAAAATCGCCTGTCGATCTGCTCAAGCGCGGCTACTGCCTCCAGGAATTCTCTTTCGTCCCGCTCCGACCACGTCCCGATCAAAGTATCCAGCGAGTCGCCTACGATGTCGCTTCTCGCGCCGGGCTCGGCCAGTCCTGCCCCCTTGCGCAACAGCTCAACGGCGGCTCGGTTCAGGGAGATGCCGCGACGCCGGGCAACATTCCGGATCTCACGCTCCACATCCTTATCAAAACCACGTAGCGTCAACTGCTTCATAGGTCGCTTGCAATCTCGCTTTCAGGCATGGCTCCATCCAGACGAACCCAGGTGTGACTCAAGTATGAATCATTCTGACTCAGAATTTGAGAAGCTGTCAATAGGCGGCGTGAGCCCTGTGTCAACGGAGATGCCTTGGCGCGGCTGCGCCGCGGGGTGCGCCTACAGCGCACCCCGGAGTTTCTGCATTCGGTAAAGAACGGTAGGTCTTCTCAGCCCGCGAAGCGGGCGTCCAGCGTGTAGCCCCCGGCGCAGCGAAGCGGAGCCGGGGGTACCAGTGGTTTCGCAGAGAGAGCCCGCAAGGCGGGCGACAGCCGAAAATTTCTTCGCAAAAAATCAGTCCAGGGGGATATTGGGGATCGCTGACCGGGGGTGCCCGCGCTTCGCGCGCTGGCACCCCCGGCTACTGCTATGGGTCCGCTTCGCGCACGGGGGCGGTAAATCCCAGTACGATTGCAGCGTGAGAAAATGTCCAAACTCCGTTACGCGATGCGGTTCGTTCCCGCGAACCCATAGTCACCGAGCGATTTACGAATCCCTCGCAGGTGAATGACCAGGTGATGGATATGCCAATGTTAGAGTTGCGGGTCAACACGCAGCCTTCGCGTTCTTCGCGCCTTCGCGGTGAGTTTTTCAGCATCCTGCTAGAGATGAGAATCAACGCGAAGACCGGTATGCGATTAGATCCGCGTTGACTGCCACATCCGGCCGGTATTATCCTCACCTTCCATAGAGTAACAAGAGATGTTCTCGGACGGATCGTTTTGACTGGCCTCTGTGTCTCTCTGGAGTGACAACCCGATGAAGAAAATATTAAACGCGATCCTGATGTTCTCCCTTTTCTTTCTCGGAGGCGTTTCGCTCTCCTCGCGGGCCACGCCTCCGCACGCGTCCGACAGCGACGCCGCCAAGGAACGGCGGCTTCAATGGTTCCGAGAGGCCAAGTTTGGGCTTTTCATCCACTGGGGCCTCTACGCCATACCAGCCGGCGAGTGGAAAGGGAAACCCATCCCCGGCATCGGCGAGTGGATCATGAATCGCGCGCAGATTTCCGTGAGGGAGTACGAGAAGCTCGCAACGCAATTCAATCCCGTCAATTTCGATGGGGATGCCTGGGTGAAGGTCGCCAAGGATGCCGGCATGAAGTACATCGTAATCACATCGAAGCACCACGATGGCTTTGCTCTGTTCCGCTCCAAGGCCAGTAGGTTCAACGTTGCCGATGCGACGCCTTTCAAGCGCGATATCCTCAAAGAACTCGCCGCAGCCTGCGCCCGCCAAGGGATGCGCCTCGGCTTCTATTACTCGCAGGCGCAGGACTGGAACGACCCGAACGGCGCCGGCAATACCTGGGACTTCGGTCCGGACGACAAGAAGGACTACGACAAATACCTGCGCGAGAAGGCCGAGCCCCAGGTGCGCGAGATCCTGACCCACTACGGCCCGGTCGCCCTTGTCTGGTTTGACACGCCGCGCATGATGACACCGGAGCGCAGCCAGCACTTCGTCGACATAGTTCGCTCCATCCAGCCCGATTGCCTGATCGACGGCCGCCTCGGCTTGACCGGCAAAGAAGGCGACTACCGGAGCACGGGCGACAACGCCATCCCCGACCAGGGCTCGGACGACGCGTGGGAGACGCCCGCCACCATCAATCACACCTGGGGCTACAAGAAAGACGACCACGACTGGAAACGCCCCGGCGAGATCATCTTCAAGCTTCTGGATATCGTGAGCAAAGGCGGGAACTACCTGCTCAACGTTGGCCCTATGGCCGACGGCGTGATCCCTGCACGCAGCGTTGAGAACCTGCGCGAGGTCGGGAAGTGGCTCCAGAGCAACGGCGAGGCGGTCTACGGCGCTGGCCGAACGCCCTTTGGCGAGGAGCTGGGCGGCTATCTCGCCGACATTAAGGATCGCACTGGCCAGCGGGTCTGGGGCAACCGCTCCGATTGGCGCTGCACCACCAAGCCCGGCAAGCTCTACTTCACCGTCTTCACGTGGCCGCGTTCGAGCTTTGATCTGCCGCGTTTCAACAACAAGGTCAAGGCGGCTTACCTGCTGATTGATCCGGAGAAGCGACGGATCCCGATGACGACCGGCGCCGGCGGCATCATCACGCTTCAGACCACGCGTCCCGAGCGCACACCGATCGCCAACGTCATCGTCGTTGAGATCGAAGGCGACCGCATCGACCGCTGAACGGCGCTACCCAACCTGTGAGCGTGAACCTTATTTTCACATCGTTGGCAGCCTACATTCTGCTGATGGCAGGCCAACCAATCACCACACAGGAGCGTCCTTCTGCCGAGGCCGTGAGGAAGCCTGAGCCGTCGGCAGAGGGTTGGAGGCTGGTTTGGGCTGATGAGTTTAACGAAGACGGAAGGCCCGATTCCCGAAACTGGACTTGCGAAACCGGTTTTGTGAGAAATCACGAATTTCAGTGGTACCAGCCGGACAACGCCTGGTGCGAGAAGGGCCTGCTGATCATCGAGGGCCGAAAAGAGCGCAAGCGGAATCCAAACTACGATCCCAACGGCAAGGATTGGAAAACAAACGGGGAATATGCCGACTATACATCCACCAGCATGACGACCAGGGGCTTGCACTCTTGGCAATTTGGCCGCTTCGAAATGAGAGGCCGGATTGATACGCGTCCGGGACTCTGGCCCGCTTTCTGGACCTTGGGGGTCAACGGCGCTTGGCCCAGCAATGGCGAGATCGACATTATGGAATATTACCGGGGCTTGCTCCTGGCAAATGCGGCCTGGGGGACAGACAAACGAGGGGCGGCCGAGTGGGATGCCGTCAGGAAGCCCATTACCGAATTCAACGATCCCGAATGGTCCAAGAGATTCCATGTATGGAAGATGGACTGGGATGAGCACAGTATCAAGCTTTACGTTGACGACCTTCTCTTGAACGAGATTGACCTGGAGAAAACATTCAACAAAGACAAAGAGGGAAAAAACCCATTCCGTCAGCCTCACTTCATCCTGCTAAATCTCGCCATTGGCGGGAGCAGTGGAGGTGATCCATCGCCAACGCAGTTCCCGGCGAGATTCGAAGTGGATTATGTACGCGTATTCAAAAAGCAACCTTAACATTCATGCTATCCGTTCCTAAAAATATTGAATTTTGTTCATCGTTTTTTCGGGAGGAAATTCGTTAACCCGTGTTCTCCGTGACACAATCTTGTCACATCTCGTTTTTTGGACAAGCAATTTAACCACCAAGGACATCAAGGGCACAAAGCCAGAATTCCAGTGTCTGACAAATCAGTCCTTGGTGACCTTGGTGTCCTTGGTGGTTAAAATGTTTGGGCAACGCTCGGCTACCCGGATCCAAGAGAGCGATTAAGCAGCTCCACCGCCGCCCGCTCGGCGTCGCTGATTTGGCCAACGACATCGGCCACCTTCGCGTACAGTGACAGCGCGGCGTCTTTCGTGAGCTTGCATTCGCCCGCAAGGTTGTGACGCTTCTGCCACAGCTCGGATGCTTCCTTTGTTAAACCCTCACCGTGCGCATCGCCGAGTTCCAGCCGTCGATCGGCAATCTCACACGCCTGGCGCACTGCTGCATCGCCACACTCGGCGATCAGGCTTGCGATCCGCGCCCACAGCGCACCCGCTTCGCGATACGCTGTCGCCGCCTGTTTCAGGATTGGCTGATCCAGCGCCCGGGCGGCTTCTTCCAGGAAATCAGCGTAGAACGCCCGCCCGCCGGCCGGGGCCGTGAACTGGTGCTCAATGCAATCGTAGGCGCGGTGCAGCCCGGCATACGCGCGTGCGGCGTCAGCGAAGACCGTCGGCCAGCCTTTCTTGTCTTTGCGGTCGGTGAGCATCTGCCGCCACTTGTCGATGCCGGAAAATCCGCAGTTGACCCAGAACGATTTGGGCACTGCCGGCTCGACGTAGCTTCGGGCGGTGCCGGCGACGGCGTCACGGATTGCCTGTTTTGCGTCGTACTTCGGCTGCGGGCCTTCCAAAGTGATCAGACGGTTTTTGCCCTGACGGTAGCGCGCGCGGGCTTTGTCCAGTTGATCGATCTGCAGGCGAATCGGTCGCGGCGAGCGATCGTCGATCCAGACGTCGTCGCCGTCCCGACCCACGACCGCGATCAGATGCGGCCCAGCGCCGGCGAACTCCTTGGGCAGGCCATACCACGGGAGCGAGGCGATGTCGGCTACGCAAATGGCCGCTTTCCCCGCCGACAGCGCCTCGTCCAGGGCCTTGCGGGCCGACTTTGGGCTGGTGGTTTCCCTCTGCTTAAGGCGCAGCCCGAGCCGAGACAGGCCTGCCGCGACATACGCGTCCGGCATGGATCGGCTGCGCAACGCCAGCGTTAACATCGGCTGCCAGCCCTTGTACTCAAAGACGGCGTAGAGGAATCCCGGCCCGCCGCACAGACCGTTAATCATCGCTTCGGTGTACGGCTTGCCGGTGATGGCCGAAGCGGTGCCTGCGTGGCGCAGCACATTGTGAAGCACGGCGGTATCGCCCTGGATTCCGCCGAAGCGATCATAGCCATTGAGCAAGCCGGGAAACAGCTCCGCCGGAGGAGGGGGTTCACTCAGTTTTGCCAGGATTTGTGCGCGAGCGGCGGTGTAGCGTTCGCCGGTTTTGGCCATGCGATCGCGGACGAGATGCTTCAGTTCACGTTGTTTGGTCATGACAGAGCTCCTTCGTTCCAAGCCAAAACCTGCATGCCCGCCCGCACGCCGGAATCGGCACAAATGGAACGAACGACCAAACTCACGCGGATCCGGAAAGGGCAAGCCCTCCTTTGCTCCCACAAATAGCCCAGGGGCGGTGGGCCAACGGGAGTTGGGCGACGGATCAGCCGCCGCCCAGGACCATACGCCCCTTTACCGCCCGACCGCAAGAGAAAAGCGCGCCACGAAGCCGCCTCCTGCGCGCATCTCGATCGTGAGGGAATCGCTCTGCGTCTGGATTGTGTTTTCGATTTTCACCGTTGCATCGTCAGGGCTGTCACGAACCAGCATCGTTTTGTACGGGCCGTCGCCCAGAAATGACAGGGGCACCCGAATCGTCCTGGCCTGGGGACCGCACATGACGGCCACGAACCAGATGTTGCCCGTGCGTCGTGCAAACGCGGCTAGCTCGCCAATTTCTGAGCCCGGAAGGACGATGGTTTCGTCCCACACTGCCGGGATCGTCTTGATCAGGTCAACTGCCGGGCTGCTCAGGATGCTTTGGGGATTGGCGGCAATGGTCAGCAAGGGACTGGCGAAGACGGCCATGGTGGCGATCTGGTGCGCGATACTTGTGTCACGACGGCGCTCACTAAAGATCATAGTCGTGTAGTCGGCCGGTCCGGCCAGGTAACGCGTAAAGGGCAGGATCGTCTGGTGCCGCGCGCGTTCCATCAACCCGCTGGCCTCCATGCCCCGGATCGCTTCGCGGACCATCTCGTTGGGCCAGGTTCGCTGGCGGCCCGTCGGTTTGTTGGCGCCGTGGAAGACGAGCAGAATTTGGTACTCGGCAGCCTTGCGAAGCAGCGCTTCATAGAGATCGATGACCTCTTTGGCTTCGTGATCGAAGAAGTCGATCTTGGCGCCGGCGACTCCAAGATCGTGCAACAGCTTGAAGAACTCCTCGCGTGCCTCCGGGGTGCGAAGCTCTTTGCTGTGCTTCCAGAACCACAGGGCGACCCCCTGCTTTCTGGAGTAATCAACCACGTCCTTTCGCTCGTCCATGGTCCAGCGGCTCCAGAAACCTTCGATGACGTGGTGCTGGAAGCCGAGCTGGCCGGCCATGCGGGAGAATTCCTTCATGCCATCTACTCCAGTGGGGCCGCCGTCAACATAACGCCAGACAGCGCGGCCGGGTTTAATCCATGCGGTCTTGATGCCCGCGGAGAAGAGCGTCGGATCGGGAGGAGGGCAGAGATTGGGCAAGATGGTGCTATCGACCAGCGTGCTCAAGTCGCGGCCGACCATCACCACGCGCCATGGAGTCGTGATCATCCCGGTGATTGAGGCCGGTTTGCCCAGCCGTTTGCCTTCTTCTCGCCCGTAACGCAGCTCGAAAGGATAGTTCAACGGCTGCCGGTGCCCCAGGCCTACGACCCAGCCGCGCCGGCCGTCGGCCTCCAGTCCCATGCCGCTGTAGTTGACAAGATTGGCCTCGGTAATCGAGGCATAACCGGCGTCGAGCGGCAACTTGTAAGTCAGCGGAGGCCCGGCCCACTCTCCGGCCTGAACTTCGGAAATATTCTTTTTCGCGTATGGCGCTTCGTAATGGCCCTCGGCCATGCCGGCATACCAGACCGTGGAGCCAGCCGGGGTGTTAAAGGTCGAATATTCGTCCGGCACGCGCGATGCGGTTTCCTCGCCGGGAATGACATGGCGAAAGGCGACGCCGTCATTGAAGACCCGGACTTCTAAAGTATATTTGACAAAGCTCAGGTCATGGACGAGCGAGATCTTTACGCCGTTGCATTGATTCAGCGTCGTGCTCCGTGCGCCAAGCCAGGGATAGGTCTCGTTGACTGCGTAACGTTCCAGGTTATCGAATACGACTCCGGATGAAAGATCGTAGCCGTCCAGGTTCATGATGATCGAAGACGGCTCCAGCACGGTCGTACTCGCTAGCGTCACCGTATAGGTCAGCCGTTCTGCGTTGGGCAACACAGTAAATTTGAGCTTCCCATCCGGGCTTGCGAGCTGGATCGGTTGCATCCGAACCCGTTGTGACCGTCGCGTCCTCGGCGGCTGAGATTGCGTCGGAGTCTGCGCCAAGCTCAGCTCCGCAAGCCATAGTGCCGCCGCGAGTCCGATGATCATTGAAATGAGTATGTATTTTTTGTACATGGCTTTATTCCTCGAGGTTTAGTACGTTCGAGGTCGACCTCTGTCAAGTGTTTTTCAATTCAGCGGGAGTATAATGGTGGTATGAAAATCAAAACTTCCGTTATGAGACGGAGAGAATTGTACCGCGTAGCCCATCCTTCAGCTCGCGACCCTAGAAGGTGAAAGCGCCTCGACCCGCCAGAGAAGCAGAACGGCTGCAGGTTCTGTCCCAATATGAGATTCTCGACACAGCGCCAGAGAAGGAATTCGACGAACTCACCTCATTAGCGGCAAAGATTTGCCAAGCTCCCGTCGCACTGATCTCGCTAATAGATGACAACCGTCAATGGTTCAAGTCGAAGGTGGGAGTTAGCGTCTCTGAGACAACGCGAGACGTGTCCTTTTGCGCCCACGCGATTCTTCAACCGGAAACTCTCATCGTGCCCGATACGTTGAAGGACGAGCGATTCGCGGACAATCCGCTGGTGACCGACGACCCAAGAATCCGATTTTATGCCGGAGTCCCCCTGGTAGCACCCGAAGGTCATGCCGTGGGCACGCTGTGCGTCATTGATCGCGTGCCGCGAGAACTGAGCACGGAGCAAAAAGAAGCCCTGCGGATCTTGAGCCATTATGTCATGACGCAACTGGAACTGCGCCGCCGCTCCCGCGAATTTGAAAACCTTTCGGCTCAGTTGAAGAACATTTTTGACAATCTCGACAACGTCTTCTTTTCGCTGGATGTTGTAAACAAGAAGCTCTTGCAGATTTCTCCTGCCTGCGAAAGGATCTACGGCTTGCCGCGGCAGGCGTTCCTCGACAATATCTGGATCTGGAAGGAAGTCATTCATCCAGAGGACGTGCTCGCTGTTGATGCAGATCTCCCCGGCCTGTATGCGGGAAAGACCATGCACAACGAGTACCGCATCATACTGCCGGACGGGAACATCCGCTGGGTGGCGACTACTGCCAAACCTTGCCTTGACGCAGCAGGAAAGGTGGCACGCATCGACGGCATCGTCTCGGACATCAGCGCTCGGAAAGAGCTGGAGCAACTGCGCGATAACCTGACCCACATGATCGTACACGACCTGAAGATTCCGCTTACTGGAATAAGCGGCTATCTCGATCTGTTGAAAATGGCGGCGGCAGACAAATTAGGGGGCGACGAGTCGGGTTATCTCGAAGAGGCTCGAACTTCGATCTCCGTTCTCCTGGACATGATTATGTCGCTGCTGGACATCGGCCGGCTGGAAGCAGGCCACATGCAACTGAATCTTTCAGTGTGCGATCTGGAAGATCTGGCGCGAGAGGCGCTCGATAAAGTGATTTCACTCAAGGGCAAAAGGGGGCTCACCATCGAGACATCTGCTGAGCATTTGTTAATCTCGGCAGACCCCGACGTTATAGTTCGCGTGATCACCAATCTGGTGGGAAATGCGCTTAAATTCACAACCGAAGACGGTATTGTCCGTGTAAAACTGGATAAAACCGGCGAGGGCCGTGTCAGACTTAGTGTCAGCGACAACGGCCCTGGAATTCCGGCTCAATTTCACGAGCGGATCTTCGAGAAGTTCGGCCAAGTCTCGGCGGGAAGAACTGCACCAAAATATTCAACCGGCCTGGGCCTGACATTTTGCAAGCTCGCCATCGAAGCCCACCGCGGGCGGATAGGGCTGGAGAGCCAGGTAGGGAAAGGCAGCACGTTTTGGTTTGAGCTGCCTGAATCAAATTAAAAGTCGCAGCGGGCCGCTCCGTTAAGAATCTAATTATGTAATACAATACTCTCTCGGGCGGCGCTGACGCCTAATACGAAAACTGGCAGATGTGTCCTAATGGGTGTTCAAGGCAAATTACTCAAGTGTGCTATCGATCGTAGAGTTGCCCTCTTAATCACGTTCCTCGTTCTGCATGGCTCAATTAGCGCCGCGCCAAATGGTAAGGATCACCCGACGAGGGACAGCAAACGCGTTGCCGCTGAGCAAGCCTTCAAAGAGGGTGAGACGCTGCGCGCCCAAGCAACGGCGCCTTCTTTCCGAAAGTCGATCGAGAAGTACCAAGAGGCGCTCTCTTTCTTTCGTGAGATAGCGGACCGTGACGCTGAGGCCCGCACTCTCACCGGCATCGGCAGAGCCTACGACGCTTTGAGCGAAAAGCGCAAGGCGTTGGACTATTACAATCAGGCGCTGCCCCTTTATCGGGCCCTTGACAATCGTTCCAAGGAAGCCTCCGTTCTCTACTACATTGCCCTCGATTATGACTACCTTGGAAAGAGACAAGAAGCGCTCGACTACGTAAAACAGGCGCTGGCGGTTTCTAAGGCTGCAGGCGACCGCTCATTGGAAGCCATTACTCTCACTTATACCGCACAGATCTACGATGGCCTGGGGGATAAACAGAAGGCTCTGGACTTCTTGAACCAGGCCCTCCCGCTTCACAGGACTGTTGGGAACCGACTGGGGGAAGCCACCACTCTCAGCTATATAGGCAACCTCTTCACATCAAGGGGCGAGATACAAAAGGCACTAGAGAATCTAAACCAGGCTCTTGAGCTCTATCGCGCTCTGGGCGCTCGCCGCGATGAAGCCTATACTCTGACCAGCATAGGTACGGCCTACTATTCGACGGATGACTATAAGAAGGCCCTTGGCTTCTATCAGCAGGCACTGCCGCAATGGCGGACGGTTGGGGACCGCAGTGGAGAATCGGCCACGCTCCATAACATCGCAAGCGCTTACGAGCGCACGGGCGAGTACCAGAAGGCAATTGAGTTCTACAGCCAGTCGCTCCCGCTTCATCGAGCCGTCGACTACAAAATAGGCGAAGCCAACACTCTTACTAACATCGGACGGCTCTACTCCGTCCTGGGTGACTACGAGAAGGCTCTGGACTTCTTAAATCAGGCGCTGCCGCTTCACAAAGCTTCGAGTAACCGCATCGGCGAGGCCTCGGCGCTGAACAACATAGGCTTAGCTTACAGTTCGATGGGTGACTGGCGGAAGGCGCTCGACTTTTACAATCACGCGCTGCCGATAATGCGCTCGGTAGGCGATCGAGCCAAAGAGGCTGACACGATCAACAGTATCGCCACGATTTATTCTTCGACCGGCGATTACTCAAAGGCGCTTGATTATTACAACCAGGCTCTGCTGCTGCAAAGAGCCGTCGGGAGGCATCGCGGCGAAGCCCAGGCCCTCGCCGGCATCGGTTCGGTCCAGGCGTCGCTGGGGGAGCCGCAGAAAGCGCTCGATTTCTACGGCCAGGCTCTGCCGCTTTTTCGGTCCATCAGCGATCGCAGCGGCGAAGCAATTGCGCTGTACGGAATAGCCCGCGTCGAATACGGTCGCAATAATCTGGTCGAGGCGCGCTCCCAGATCGAGCAAGCGCTCACTATTGTTGAGTCGTTGCGCAGCAAGGTCATAAATCAAGACCTGCGCTCATCGTATTTTGCCTCGGTGCGAAATTACTACGATCTGGACATCGATCTGCTCATGCAGCTCAATAAGCAGAATCCATCGGAGGGATTCGATGCCGCCGGCTTGCAGGCGAGCGAACGGGCCCGCGCTCGCAGCTTGCTCGAGATCCTTGCGGAAGCGCGCGCCGACATTCGTGTGGGTGTCGATCCGTCGCTGCTTGAGCGCGAACGCTTGCTGCAGCAGTTACTCAATACGAAAGCTGAGCGCCAGATGCGACTTCTCGGCGGCAAGCATACCTTGGAGCAGGCTGTCACGGCGGGCAAAGAGGTCGAGACGGTCACTGCGGATTACCAGCAGGTCGAGGCGCAGATCAGGGCCACCAGCCCGCGCTATGCGGCGCTCACTCAACCTCAGATACTGACACTCAAAGAGACGCAGCAACTGCTCAACCGAGATACCCTCTTATTGGAGTACGCTCTAGGCAACGAGCACAGCTATCTCTGGGCGGTTTCGCCGGACTCAGTTGCCAACTACGAATTGCCGGAACGTGCGGAGATAGAAAAAGCGGCGCGGCGTTTCTATAAGCTGGCAAGAACAGACACGGAGACCCCGGAATTTACCGAGGTAGCCACTATGTTGAGTCAGATGCTGCTCTCACCGGCTGCCGCGCTGTTAGGGACAAAGCGGCTGCTCGTCGTTGCCGAAGGAGTATTGCAATATGTGCCTTTTGCTGCCCTGCCCATACCCAAGCAGTCCGCAGGAAGAAATCCAAAAGCAACCGCCGATTACCGGCCTTTGATCACCGAACACGAAATAGTGAACCTGCCGTCGGCTTCCACTTTGGCCGTACTCAGGGGCGAAACCGGCGCGCGCAAACCTGCGCCTAAAACCGTGGCCGTTCTGGCAGACCCTGTCTTCAGCAGCGACGATTTGCGCGTCAAGCGAAGGATGAAAGAGCACGAAAACATAGAAGTGACGTCTGCTCGATCTTCTCAGACGCGCGATCTGGAAAGATCGGCGATGGAATCAGGTGTGTCAGACACTGGATTGCGTCTTGCCCGACTGATCGGCTCCAGGCGTGAGGCGGCTGCCATACGCGTTCTTGTGCCCGAAGGACAACGAAAACAGGCGCTCGATTTTGAAGCGAACCGGACAACCGTGATCAGCGGAGAACTCGGCGACTACCGCATCGTTCACTTTGCCACTCACGGCCTGGTCAACAACGTGCATCCTGAGCTTTCCGGTCTGATACTGTCGCTTGTCAACGAGCGAGGCGAGCCTCAAGACGGATTCCTCCGGCTCAATGAAATATACAATCTGAAGCTGCCTGCAGAAATAGTCGTCCTGAGCGCGTGTCAAACGGGATTGGGGAAAGAGATCAAGGGCGAAGGCCTGGTGGGACTGACGCGGGGCTTTATGTACGCCGGAGCGGCACGGGTAGTGACGAGCCTCTGGAAGGTAGACGATCAGGCAACCAGTGAGTTGATGAAATATTTCTATCAAGGCATGCTTGGACCACAGAAATTAAGCCCGTCAGCCGCTTTGCGTGCAGCTCAGGTGGCGATGTCGAAGCAGAAGGGGTGGGAATCCCCTTATTACTGGGCAGCCTTCGTATTGCAAGGCGAGTGGAAGTAAGACGTACCGGGAAAACTCATAGCGAAGCGTGGCGCGGCAGCGCAACGGAAAAAAGGCCGATCACGTTCACGATCACGTCCATGTCAACGACTACGCCCACGACTACCGTGATGAAAAGACGTTGTAAATATATCACCCGGCCATCTGTCGACGTTCACGTCCACGTTCAGGCGTGCTCGTTGACGTGCTCGTGCACGTGATCGTGGACGTCGTCGGCCTTTGGTTTTGCGGCCTACGCCCGTCTGGACTTTGGACATTTTCGGTAGCCGTGGGTAGTTCACCGCACGTCAGAGATTAGATGAGAAGGCCAGTCTCACGCAGTACCAGGCATCCCGGGACCCTTTGGTCCCGATTGCGACTTGCGCCGGCATGGACTGAAGATTGCTGCTCGAGGAGGCAAGCCAAGAAACGGGCCGTCATTGCCGTTATTTCAACGCGGGGATGTCCCCCTTGCCAACTAAGTCAAGTTCGACGCATGCCCCCGCTGACTGACCAAACAGGAAGGAGAATTTGACAGGGCCCGCCACGTCGGGGCTTGACAAAACTAGGCCTTCTCATGGAAGCCCGGAGCGTAAAGCGACGGGTCCCGTCCCCGTGATAGTCTGCGGGACCCGTCACTTACGCTCCGGGCTCTGACGTGGGTGGCGCCTATGGCCACCGAAAATGTCCAAACTCCAGCGCCGCCTACGGCGGGCTAGCGGCCTACGGCGGTGCCTTCTCCGTGGGCCTCCAATGACGAATGTAGCAGGTTCCGATGGCGAATGATAATGATGCCCGAATTTCTTTTTCGATTGTTCGTCGCTCGAAATTTCCTTGTTGGTGATTTCATCATTCGTCATTCGAACTTCGTCATTCGCAATTTCTATTATCTTGTCATGTCGCTTCGGAAAAAAGAGTGGATCCTAACCCAGGAGACTTTGGACACGCTGCTTGCGTGTCTTGACACTAACAGGGAATTGGCGGGGGAAAAATACGAGAGGATTCGCCAGAGACTCACGAAATTCTTCCAGTGGCGAGGCTGCTCAAATCCTGAAGAGTACACCGACAGAACGATCGACCAGGTCGCCAGAAAGATCAATGAGGGAGTCGAGCTGCGAGTGAGCGATCCTTACCTCTACTTCCATGGCGTTGCTCTGAACATATTCAAACGCCAATGGAGGGAACCTGAACTGAAAGGGCTCGAAGACTTGCCGCCTTCCCGAAACCCAGCAGTCAATTCCGGCGAATCGGACAAACGGGAACTGGAACGGACCGAGAAAGAACGGCGCCTCGAATGTTTGGATCATTGCCTGAACCGCCTTCCTCGTGAAAGCCTCGATCTGATTGCCAAGTACCACATGGCGGAAGAAGGGCTGAATAAGACAAACCGGATGAAATTGGCTGAAGCTTTGAATATACCGATTAACGCCCTGAGGATTCGGGCCTCCCGCGTCAGAGTCTCAATCGAAAACTGCGTCGATGACTGTGTGAGACAGTCGTCGATACTGAAATAGATTTCGATTTTTGGGATTAGTACGTGAGCGATATGACTGTGAACAGAACCGATGAAGAAGAGTTGATGATCCGTTCTCTACTCGGGGAGCTATCCGAGGAGGAACAGATCCGCCTAGAAAAGCTATTCTTCACCAAGGATGAATATTTCGACCAGCTCTTGGCCCTGGAAAACGAACTGATGTACGACTATGCGCAGGGAAGACTCTCAGAGCGCGAGCGCTCGCAGTTTGAGAAACGCTTTCTCGCTTCTCCTGAAGGACGCAAGCAAGCGGAGCATGCCGAGGCCTTCCTAAAAAAAGTCTCGGAGTTAAGACCGGCCGTCGCCAGTCGTGAGCCGAGCGACCAGAAGCGATCACTGATTGCCCTCCTCGGTTTCCAAAAGCCAATCTTTAAGTGGTCCCTGGCGGCTGCCGCACTAGTGCTAGTTTTCGGCTTTGCATGGCTCGCCTTCGAGAATGCAAGGCTGCGAACAGAAGTTCGTGAGGCTGAGGCCGGGCGAGCATCCCGGCAAAAGGACCTGGAGCGGCAGACAGCCTCGGAACGCGTCGGCCGTGACCAGTTAAGCCAGGAGCTTGAGCGCGAACGCGACAAGCGCGCTCAGCTGGAACAGGAGCTGGCTAAACAACAGGCCGACCAGAGAATGGCCACAAAGCAGCCATCAAGCCCGGCTGTCCTTTCGCTTATTCTCGCACCGGGCCTGGTTAGAGATACGAGTGGACCCAAGCGGCTGCTCATTTCGCCGGGTGCCGACCTGCTCGAGATTCAGCTCGATATAAAGAAAAAAGTCGACTACAAGAGCTATCGCGCGGTTCTTCGGACTGCCGATGGCGACGAAGTTTGGAGCCAAGATATGCTGCATGCCAGGCCGACCGACTCCGGTCGGGCCGTCTTCCTGAAGTTGCCCCCCAGAATTATTCCCGCAGGTGATTACGAGCTGGCTTTAACCGGAGTCGCGTCCAACCGCGATTTCGAAAGAGTCGCCAGCTATTACTTCACTGTCGTAAAGAGATAAATT